>JAIPDR010000180.1 GCA_021737615.1 Desulfohalobiaceae bacterium
CGTTCTGTGGCGGGGAAAAGATCCTGCCCTGCACACTCAAGGCCGCGGCCAGATCGACCATCATTTCCCTGCTTTCTTGATCCGGCATGGACATGATCAGGTGGGCAAAGAGCGCATCCAGGGGGAGTTGGAAGAACGAGCGGCCATGAGCGGTGATCCGACCTTCCCGGTCCAGGGCCTGCATCTGGGCCAGACGCTCTCTGGCCCGTGCCCCGGCCTGTTCCGGCAGAGGGTCCGGAAATTCCAGGTCCTCGACATTTTCCCCGCAGACGGCCGCGGCCAGATAGAGTTCCGTCAGCTCTTCCCTGACGATCTCCGGCGGGGTGTACGACTTGAGTCTGGCCGCTCTACTCCAGAGCCGGAGGCAGAACCCGGGTCCGAGCCGTCCGGCTCTTCCCCGCCTCTGCTCGGCCGCGGCTTCAGAGACAGGGCTCAAGGCCAGCACGGTCCTGCCGTTGCGGTGCTGGGTCCGCCTCTCCAGGCCGGAATCCACCACCGCTCTGACCCCGGGCAGGGTCAGGGAGGTCTCAGCCACATTGGTGGACAGGATGACCCGGCTGTGCTCTTCTCTGCGCAGGACCCGATCCTGGATGGCCTGATCCACGCCGGCGTGCAGGGGCAGGACTTCGGCCCGAATTCGGTCTTTGCGCAGGGCTTCCCCGGCCTCGTTGATCTCTCTGCGTCCCGGCAGAAAGACCAGGACATCCCCTTCCCGGATCCGTTCCAGGGCCATGGACACCGCCCGGCAGACCCGTCCGGCCAGATCCCGGGTGGAAGGTATGGTCGGAGACCCCAGATACTCGCAATCCACGGGATAGAGACGCCCCTCGGCCTGTATCCCGGTACCCCGAACATACGACGTCAATCTCCGGCCTTCCACCGTGGCCGAGGTGACCACCAGCCTGGAGAAGCGATCCCGGTTCAGGGCGGCCAGAAGATCGGTATCCCAGCGGCGTTCATGAAATTCGTCCAGGATGAGACAGGTAAAACCGGACAGCTTGTCCGAGGCGAACCAGCGCAGGGCCACCCCGGGCGTGGCGAAGAGGACATGGGTGGCCTCGGAATAATTGGAATCGTAGCGCACCGCGTAGCCGATCTCCCGGCCGAGCTGCACCCCCTGCAAATAGGCGAGGTGGGCGGCCAGGGAGCGGCAGGCCATGCGCCTGGGCTCCACCACCAGGGTCTTTCCCTGCCGGGCGCACCACAGGGGCAGGCGGGTGGATTTGCCGCTGCCGGTGGGGGCCTCCACCACCACCGGACCCGAATCCAGGGCTTCGAGAAAACGGTCCTTGACCTCATCTATGGGTAATGGCTGCATTTGATTGGAAACAATCATGGTTTGCAGTACACGAGTTCAGAAATGGAGATGGTTGAAGATAAACTGCCTTTGTCTGGGAACGACTTATAAGCGCTGCAGCAAGCTTGGGAATGGATTGACTATCTTATGGTCGGTTTCCTTCTTTGTCAAAGTTGACAACACCTATCAACAAGTAAGGCCGGCTGCGGCAAAAGCTTCAGGACTCTCCCAGGCTTGATTGCGTGTTGATGAAAAATGAATTATTGAGAAACCTGCATTGAAAACGCAATCCAGCTTCCGGATGAGTACGTTTCCGAAAGGGAGTTCTACAGGGAAACGTTCCCGCGGCCGTTTGGCTGATCAATCGACAACAAGGGGGGATGCCGATGATTCGAAGGTATGAATACCAGCCGGAATCCGTGGCCGAGGCCCTGTCCACGATCCTGGTGGATGATTTGCGAATCATGCTGAAAAGACTGCAGCGGCTCCTGAAAAATGCGCCCGTGAGTCTGCAGGGAAAACATCCTGAACCGATTTCGTACAGAAAAGGGGATGTCATCGACTGGTTGCAGTCCGTGATCGCGGATCCGGACAGCGCCAGGTTTGTGTATGCTAAAATGAATTCACTGGAACAGTCCGCCCTGGGTGAGGCAGTGCACGATCCCGGTGGCGCCCTGAATCCAACACAGATCGCCGCCAAGTATGGAAGTTTTCCCATCATGGACGGTTCCGGCCGCGGCAACCCGGGAACCACGTCGACAAAGGGGAAGGTCGTGTGCCCATTGCTGGGTATTGTCCTGGCCAGACATTGTTTTGTCGCTAAAGACGTTCAAAGGGCCTATCAAGGCTTTGTGCCGAAGCCTTCGAGCCCTGACCTTGAACAGGCCTCGTCTTTGCCGGACAGGATTAGAATGCCTTCCGGTGAGTCGACCCGGGATTACGAAGTCCATTACACCGAGCAAAGCGCGCTTTTGGATGTCCAGACCATGCTCAACCTGGTGGCCCAGGGCAAGGTCGGGGTCGGGGCCAAGACCGGGCGTGTGTCCAAGGCCGGGGCCCGGGTCATTCAGGAAGCCCTGTCCCAGGGGGATTTTTACGGACAGGACGAGGAAGCCCCGCATCAATACGACGTCCAGATGGGAGCGGCGGGAATCCGGCCCTTTGCCTGGCCCCTGCTGCTCCAGGCCGGGAGAATGGCCCAGATCGAAGGCAGCAAGCTGGCTCTGACCAAGAGCGGTCAGGCAGCCCTGAAGAAAAAGCCTCAGGAACTCTTGAAAATGCTCTGGGAGCGTTGGCTGAAGACGACCATCCTCCATGAAATGAATCGGGTCGAGGTTATCAAGGGGCAAAAATCCAAGAAGCGGCCCTTGTATGCCGCCAGAACCGGTCGGGAGAACCTGAAAGAAGCCCTGGTCGATCTCCAGACCGAGCACTGGATTCTACTCAAGGATTTTTTCAAGCACCTCTTCGCCCGGGGCGACGCCCTTGACATCGTGCGCAATGACTGGGCCTTGTACATCATGGATCCGGTCTACGGCAGCTTCGGCTACTCCCATACCGACTGGGATATGCTGACCGGCCGCTTTATTCGGGTCTTTCTGCTGGAGTATGCCGCTACCCTGGGAATCATCGACGTAGCCCTGGTTCCGCCCTGGGATGCGGTCTCGGATCATCGCACACTCTGGGGGGGTGATGACCTTAGCTGCCTGAGCCGCTATGACGGCCTGCTGGCCCTTCGTCTGACCCGTCTGGGCGCCTGGATTTTAGGTCAGGCCTCAAAATATGTCCCGGCCCGGCCGGCCGGTTTCCTGGAGGTTAGCCCGGAACTGGAGATCAGAGTGCGTGAGCCCCGGAAAAATCCTCAAGTCAAGACCCTCCTGGAACGCTTCAGCCTTCAAGCTGAGGACGGCCTTTTCCGCCTGGATGCCGGCAGAGCTCTGCAGGCCGTGGAGCAAGGCATGGCTCCTGCAGAGATGCGGAATTTTTTGCAGGACAACAGCGATCAGGACCTGCCCGGGCAGGTAACGGCCTTTTTTGACCAGATTAAACAGCGGGCCAGTCTGTTCCGTATCTCCGGCCAGGCCACTCTGGTGGAGTGCAGTGACCCCAATGTGCTGCAGTCCGTTCTGGAAGATCCCGAGATGCGCAAATTGTGCCTGCAGGCGGGAAAAAGCGGTCTGGTGGTGCGCAAGGCGGATGAAGAGGCTTTTCGGTCCAGTCTGCACAGACTGGGATACGCTCTGCCGCTGGGATAATTTGGTGCAAAAGCGGATGAGCTCTGAAATTGAGCATCGACAACAAAAATTTCAAACAGGTAGAACTTCAATGTATGACGAGCAGAAGTTTATGGACCACTCGCAACGCCAGGGACTGCAGGCCTATGAACAGGATCTCGGTTTTGATGAACAAAAGATCATGCAGATCTGCGCCTTGCATAACGAGCCCATCACCCGGACCGATCTGATCGCCATCATGCGCAAGATCAAAGTCCCTTTGGCTTCCAAGCTGAAGAGGGTCAATTCGCTGGATCCGACGCTTCAGAAGCTGCGGCGCTTGAGGCTTCTGGATTCCGATCAGATGTGCATGCGCTTTATGCAGGAAATTATCGCCAGGCAAGCCTCCCGTGACAAGAGCTTCCCGATCCTGGCCGAATTCATCAGGCAAACCTGGCCGGCTAAAAATCCTTTTACCCGCAAAGGAGATAATCCTTTCAATGAGATGCGACTGATCCGGGATCTTCGTTTAGCCCTGCTCGCAGGGAATCAAATAGCCTTTCATTCTGTCTACAGCTTGATACAGGACTACTTTGGACATGATCTGGAGTACAGCGCCCCTTTGCAGGCCCTGTGCATCAATCCCTTCGACCCTGAGTGGATGCGGACTTTGCCTGTAGATATGCAATGTCTGATGCTGACGGATGTCTTCAACTACTGCCGCTGGACCGGGAGCCCCGACCAGACGGTTCTGGACTATGCCCTGCAGCTGAAGCTGAACCAATCTACTCCGGCTCTTGTTCAGGATCTTTTTTTGACTGCGCTCAGCAAGCGGCTGTTTATGGCCTTGGAACTCGAACGGGCCGATGAGGTCCTGGCTGGTATTCAGAATGCCGGCGTCTCCCGGAAGCTGCAAGGCTGGCTGTTGTTTCTGAGAGGGGAACCGGACAAAGCGGCTCAAGCCTTTTCCCGGGCCCTGGAAACGTTCCGCAAGCAAGGCAATTCCAGGAAGGGCTATTTTCGGGATGAGTGCGGTTTGATCCATGTGCTGAGTCTTTTCAAGCTCCAGGATCCAAACTCGCTGCAAGAGGCTCGTTCCTTTCTCCGGCTGGCCCAGGCCAAAGAGAACAGAACGCTTTTGTACACCCCGGCTTACAAGGCCCTGGAGGCCGGGCTCAAATCGCGGGACCTCGAACTGGATCAGGCCCGGCAGATAGTGCAGGACAGCAGCGGTAGCCCGGGCGTTCTTCCGCAGCTGCTTTGTCATTTAGCCGCTTATTGGGTCAAAGGTAAATTGAGTTCTCATGAGCAAGCCCAACTCCAGCGAGCATTCAAGGAGGTCCAGGCCAGCGGGATGGATTGGCTGGTTTTGGAAATTGGAGCCTTGCTGCAAAAAGTCAAAACCAGGGCTCTTTCGCAGAAAGCGAGCAAGGTCCTGAGCAGCCTGAGAAAAAAAACAGCGGTGTCGCCTCTGGTGGATCTGTTTCCTTCCATCGAACCCTGGCAAAAGACCCTGCAGGCTTTGCAGCAGCTTGCCAAGCAATCGACTGAGCAGGAGACGGCAGCAACTGCAGCCACACAGCGTGAACGCCTGGTCTGGCTTGTGCAGCCCCAGGGCGGACCCTTTATTAACCTGCAGCCCAAACTGCAGAAGCAAAACGCCAAGGGCCAATGGACCAAAGGCCGTAATATGGCTTTGCACAAGCTCTTTTATCATTCCAGGAAGATGGACTTTCTGGACGAGGCCGATCAGCGGATCGTTTCCGCCCTGCAGCATTTTTACAGCCCGGTGACCGGGGGCTGGTATGATTTTGATTCCCTGAAGGTTTTGCCACAGCTGGTGGGGCATCCCAGACTGTTTCTCATGTCCGATCCAACAAGGCCCCTGGAATTCGTCCTGGGTGAGCCGGAAATCAGCGTGGCCAAGTCCGGCCATTCCTATCGCCTGTCCATCAACCCGGAACCGGGCGAACATGCTATAGACCTCATTCAGGAAACCCAGAGCCGATTCAAGGTGTTGCAGATCAGGGAAGAGCATAAGCGCATTGCCGCCATTCTTGGCTCCAGTTCTTTTTCCGTGCCCAGGGCCGGGTATCAGGAATTGGTCCGAACCGTTTCCAATCTTTCAGGCCTGGTGACCATTCACTCCGATATTCAGGCTCAGTTCGAAGATGTGCTCCAGGTTGCAGCCGATCCCCGGCCCTGTATGCAGATCATCCCCTCCGGGAATGGGTTCCGGGTGGATATGAGCGTCAAGCCTCTGGGTGAGTCCGGCCCGTACCTCAAGCCCGGCGTGGGCAGAGTGAGTTTGATGGCCGAAGCGAAGGGTCGGCGCATGCAAACTTCGAGGGATCTTGAGCAGGAAGAAAGCCGGGCCCAGGCCGTGGAGCAGAACTGTCCCAGTCTCTCCGGTTTTGCACAGGAGGACCGAACCTGGATCGTTCCCCATCCAGAAGAATGTCTTCAGCTGTTGACTGAACTGAAGGAACTGCAGGACAAGGATCTGGTGCAGGTCCTGTGGCCCGAGGGGGAGACCTTGTCCGTGACCAGGACCGCTTCTCTGGATAAGCTGCTGTTGTCTCTTTCCAGCCGGAAGAACTGGTTTGAGCTCAGTGGGCGTTTAGAGGTGGACCCGGATACTGTCCTGGAGTTGAAGGCTCTCTTGCAGGCCGCGCCCAAGGGACGTTTTGTGCCTCTGGATTCGAAACGTTATGTGGTCCTGAGCAGGGGCCTGCGCCGCCGGATGCAGGAGATCGGGCAGTTCACCGATATACAGGGCAACACGCTCAAACTGCCGGGGCACAGCGCCCTGGCTCTGGAAGCCCTGGAGCAGGAAGTCGGAGGGCTGAAAGGGGACCAGGCCTGGTCCAGGCGGAAGAAGCGCATCCAGGAGGCCTTCAAGCATGCTCCGTCCCCGCCCTCGACGCTCAAGGCCGCACTCCGGGACTACCAGCTCCAGGGCTACCAATGGCTCTCCAGAATGGCCAAAATGGGTTTCGGGGCCTGCCTGGCCGATGACATGGGCCTGGGCAAGACCGTGCAGGCCCTGGCCCTGATCCTGGAGCAGGCTCCGCAAGGCCCGGCCCTGGTCGTGGCCCCCACCTCAGTCTGTTCCAACTGGCTGGCCGAGGCCCGCCGCTTTGCGCCCACCCTGGAACCTGTTGTCTATGCAGGCAAGGACCGGCAAGGGATACTGGAGCGAACAGGGCCTTTCAGCCTGGTCATCTGCAGTTACGCCTTGCTTATGCAGGATGCTGAAATCTATAGCCAGGCATCCTGGCAGACCGTGGTCCTGGATGAAGCCCAGGCTATTAAAAACTGGAGCGCCAAGCGCACCCAGGCCGCCATGCAGCTGCAGGCCGAATTTCGGATGGCCACTACCGGCACCCCCCTGGAAAACAATCTACACGAATTGTGGACCTTGTTTCGTTTTCTGAACCCCGGCCTGCTTGGATCAAGGAAACGATTTCAGGATCGTTTTGCCCTTCCGATTCAAAAACATCAGGATCAGGAGCAAAAAAAGATTTTGAAGAAAATGATTCAGCCCTTCCTGCTGCGCCGGCTGAAATCCGAGGTCCTGGAAGAGTTGCCGGCCAGGACGGAAGTGACCTTGCAGGTGACCATGAGCCGGGAGGAGGCCGCTCTGTATGAAGCCATGCGCCAGCAAGCTTTGGAGAATCTGGAGGAAGTGGATCTGCAGCCGGGCCAGAAGCATCTGCGCATCCTGACTGAATTGACAAGGCTTCGTCAAATGTGTTGCCATCCCCGCCTGGTCTACCCGGAAAGCGCCGCGCCAAGCTCCAAACTGGACCTGTTGGAGGAGGTGGTCTCCGAACTCCTGGCCAATGGACACAAGGCCCTCATCTTCAGTCAGTTTGTCAGAAACCTAAGTCTGGTAAAGGAGCGTCTGCAGAGCCTGGGGGTGGCTTATCGCTATCTGGACGGCAGAACGCCCACCCGGATTCGGGAGGAGGAAATCGCCGGCTTTCAGTCGGGGCAGGGAGATGTGTTTTTGATCAGCCTCAAGGCCGGGGGCCTGGGCATCAACTTAACGGCCGCAGACTACGTCATTCATCTGGATCCCTGGTGGAATCCCGCAGTGGAGGACCAGGCCGCGGACCGGGCCCATCGCATCGGCCAGGAACGACCGGTGACCATCTACCGCCTGGTCACGAAAAACACGGTGGAGGAAAAGATCGTCCGGCTCCATGCCGAGAAGCGGGAGTTGGCGGACAGCCTTCTGAAGGGCAGCGACGCGGTCCACAAAGTGGATACAGACGAACTCATGGACCTGCTGCGGGGGGAGCTGAAGGAGGAGAACAAGGAGTCATCCTGCGTAGTCTGATTTCCGGTTCCTTTTTATGCTGAAGCATTTGCGGCCTGTCCTTCGTACAAGTTTTTAAATTAATTATATGATTCAATTTATGCCAACTTCTGGTATAATAAGGAGTTGTTCATGCTGAAGACGAAAATGACGGAGATGCTGGGCATAAGGTTACCCCTCCAGTGCGGGACCATGCAGGGTCTGAGCCGGCCGGAATTCGTGGCCGCGGTGGCCGAGGCGGGCGGCCTGGCCTGCCTGCCCGCCGCCACCTTCGAGACCCCGGAAAACCTGCAGGC
>JAIPDR010000181.1 GCA_021737615.1 Desulfohalobiaceae bacterium
GATTTTTGGCAATTTTTTTGGCAAGATAATAGGCACCAGGTTTGTCGTTTGGCAGGAATCCGGGTATCTCTTTCCCGGCCAAATGCGTATTATAAAAATAAGGTATTTAGATATCCCGGTCAAAGAAATTTTTTTCATTAAAGCGATGATATTCTGTTATACTAGACCCAGATGAGCTCTCCGCAGATTATTACAAAAGTAAGCTAAAGTGTCTTATTTTTTTTGAAACGACATATCGAGTGATGAGAGCGCTTCAAGGAATAACGGCGACTCGGATGGCCTCTCCGGATTTTGCGATATTCAAACCGGTTGCCACATCCTCCAGTTGGATACGATGAGTGATGATCTTATGAAAAGGGAAACGGTCTTGAGTTGCATGCAAAAAATGAACTGCCTTGTGCAAATGCCGGGCATCGTAGTTGTGTACACCTTTGACCGTGATCATCTTCGAGACCAGGTCAAATGCGTCACTTTGAAATTGGGCACGGGGGAAGACACATCCTACTTCCGCATAGCGTCCCCCTTTCCTGAGACATTTCAACCCCAAGGGTATCAAATCCGGAATTCCGGCGGACTCCAGAATACAGTCCACTCCTTTGCCCTCAGTAACAGCCTGGATCTGATCGATAATCTCCTCCTGGTTCATGTCGTTCGTATTCAGGAGGTCTGTGACTCCGAAGTTTTTAATGAAATCGAGTCTGTGATCCAGGATGTCACTGACAATGATCCTGTTGCATCCATAATGCCGGGCCAGGGCAGCTCCATAAATCCCAAGGGCTCCGGCACCTTGAATCAATACATTTTCAAAGGGGCTGAGTCCGACGGCCTCCCAGGCGGCAATGACAGTGGACAATGCACAATTGGCCGGAGCGGCCACCTCGTCGGGGAGGTTGTCGGGTAGCTTAAAGCAGCAGGTCCCGGGGGTGATGTAGCAGTATTCGGAAAAACCGCCGAGGAAATGCGGCGGCTGTCCACAGCTGTCATGTCCATACTTTTTGAGATGCCGGCATTTCATGGGCAGGCCGGCGATCCTGCAGTAATAACACCTCCCGCAACTGTCCATCAGCGTCCAGGTGATCCTATCTCCAACCCGCAACGGTGTATCGTTGCAATCATGGGAGACGCCGGGGCCGCATCGGACAATGGTGCCGACAATTTCATGCCCCAGAATTATCGGCAGGGGAACAGGCCGGGAGCCGGCCCAGGAGTGCACGTCTGAACCGCAAATCGTGCAGCAGTTTACCTTTGCTAAAATACACCCTTCAGCAACATCCGGAAGCGGGTATTCACGCATTTCTATCCTGCCGTCTGCTGAAGTCATGACGGCGGCTCTGCCCATTTGAGCCATGCTTGATTGTCCTTTTGTTCGGTTCTGCTTGTTTGAAATAGACGGGCCGGTTGTATCAGAACAACAGGTTGGGAAGCCAGAGCACAATCTGGGGAAAGAAATAGACCACGGCCACGCCCACGACCTGGAGGGCCATGAAGGGCATCATCCCCTTGTAAATATCCAGTAGCTGCCAGTCAGGCATGATCCCCTTGATATAGTAGGCCGACAGGGCCACCGGGGGTGAGAGCCAGCAGGTCTGCATGACCACGGCCAGCAGCATGCTGAACCAGATCATGTTTAATTCCATCTCGTAAATAACCGGGAGGAAGACAGGGACAATGACCACCACGATGGGCACCCACTCCAGAGGCCAGCCCAGGACAAAACAGACCGCCAGGATGCCAACTACGATAAGCCAGGAGGGCAGATTCCAGGAAAGCAGGGTTTCGGCGATGAAAGCCGGTGTGCCCATGGAGGAAAAGACCACGCCCATGAAGGTCGAAGCGGCCAGGAGGATCATGACCATACTCGTGGTTTCAGCCGTGCGGAAGACGGATTCCTTGACCAGCCCGAAGGTCAATTTTCCGTTCAGCTTGGTCACGATCAAGGCCCCGAGGCATCCAAGGGCCGCGCCTTCCGTGGGGGTGGCAACTCCGGTGATGATGCTGCCCAGAGTGGCCAGGATGAGAGCTGCCGGCGGCACAAGACCCAGTAAGAACTCACGGATCTTGTAGCCTGTGGAGACGTCGAGCTCCTCATCGGGCAGAGGCGGCCCCAGTTCCGGGTTGAGCATGACCCGGACCATGGTGTAGGTGACGTACAGGCCGGCGAGCATGATCCCGGGCAGAATGGCTGCGGCAAACAGCCGGGCCACTGAAATTTGCATCACCGGCCCCATGACCACCAGCATGATGCTGGGGGGGATGAGGATGCCCAACGTTCCGCCGGCAGTTATTGACCCGGCGCTGAGGCCAGTGTCATAATTCGACTTTTTCATGACTGGGGCGGCCATCAGCCCGATGATGGTCACGGCGGCGCCCACGATCCCCGTTGCCGCAGCGAACAGAGTTGCCGAGAAGATGGTCCCCAAGTACAATGAGCCTTTGAGCCGGCCCGAAATGAGCAGGAGGGCCCTGAAGAGACGCTCCATCAGTCCGGCTTTTTCCAGGATATAGCCCATGAAGGTGAACAGGGCCACTGCCGCGAGAACCGTATCCATCATTGTGCCAAACCAGGAAAGGGTCATAAGATAAAAGACCTTGGAGCCTAGCCCGATGTACCCGAATATCATGCCCAGGGTGATCAGGGTGAAAGAAATGGGGAACCCGACGCAGATGAAGACAAAAAGCCCCCCGAGAAGTACCAAACCGTATATTTCCAAGCTCATTTCTTCCTCCTCGCGCCTTGACCAGTAACCGGCTGTTCAAGACCGCAACGCTGTTTGAATTCGCATGACATTCCCATCAAGCAAAGGTCTCCAAAGGCCTCAGCGAAGGCAGTACCGCAGTGTGGATGACCTCAGGTAATCTCTGTGGGCTCCTCCTCCCGGTGGCGGATATCGACCCCTGTCAGCAGGAACTTAATCGATTTGAGCAGTTCCGAGATACCCTGCAAAAGCAACAGGATGCCGCCCAGGGGGATGGTCGATTTGTACCAGTAGGCCGGGGGCCTCCAGGTGGTCATCAGGTTTTCCCTCAAGGCCCAGGATTCGGCGGCAAAGCCCCAGCTCAACCAGACGAACAAGACGATCCCGGGGAGAAAGAGGAAGAGGTAACAAAAGATGTCGACCCAGCATTGGGTCCGCGGCGACCAGTTCTGGTACAGAAAATCGGTGCGGATATGCTTGCCCATATACAGGGTCATGGCCCCGGCAAGCCAGAAATGGGCGCCGTAGCACATGGTCGAGATGTCGATAGCCCAGAGTGTCGGGCGGTAGGTGTAGCGGATGAAGACTTCCCAGACCAGAGCCCCTGCCATGGGGATGATCAGCCAGGCAAAAGCTTTTCCTGACCATAGGCTGATCTGGTCGATCACCTTGATGATCCGATCCATGGTTTTCATACTTGCAGCCTCCAAAATTTCGGGATGACCCTAGCCCGAGTCATCCCTTTTACTTGAGCTTTTTTTCCAGCTCTGTCTGGAGATTGTCCCACAATCACCTGCCGGTCCGGCCATCCCGGAATTTTTCGGGAAGGCCGGGCATGGCAAGGTCTTGCTGGCGATCGGGCCTGCTGCCTGACGCAATCGCCTGTCTCCAGACTCTTATTCTTCTATTTCCGCCGCTCCGGCAACCAACTGCGTCAGCTTGTTGGTCTCTTTGGTGAATGGAACCACCAGAGTGGCGTATGCTCGCTGCGATTCGAGGACCTTTTTAAAGAACGGTTTTTCCGAGGCGATTTTGCCGAGCACATTCTTTGCCGATTCAATGAAGGCGTCCGCATAACCGTCAGGGGCGTCGTACACATTAACGCCCTTTTCTTTTTGCAGTATGTTCAGTGCCTTGGCGTTTTCTTCGATAAAATACAGGATGCCGTCGAGAATGGACTTGCTGGTTGCGCACTTAACGATCTCCTGGATATCCGAGGGCAGTTCACGCCAGGCGTCGCCGTTGATCATGATGTCCTGGATGCCGATGGCTTGGTGGAGGCCCTGCAGCGAGTAGTTCTTGCAGACGTCATAGAGCCCCAGTTTCAGGTCGCTGGCCGTGTTGATCCATTCGCCGCCGTCGAGCAGACCCCTCTCCAGCGCAGGGATGATTTCGGCCCCGGACATATTCACCGGGGTGCCGCCCATGTCCTTCAGGACGTCCGAGGCCAGACCCGAAGACATGCGGAATCTCATATTCAGATAATCTTCGAGCGTTTCAGGCTTGTCCTTGGCCCACCCGAAGGCCTCGGGCCCATCCGGCGCGATCATGAAGGGCATGACGTCCATCCCGAGCACGTCCTGGTAGAATTGGACGTAGAGGTTCCGGCCTTCCCCCTGCAGGTACCAGGAAAGATGATTGACCATGTCCAGGCCGCTTCCGGCGCCGCCGAGCGGGGAGCTGAACAGGCTGCCGGCCGGGTGTTTGCCCATGGAGTAGTGGGTCCACCACTGCCCGGCCTGGATGATGCCCTTGTTGACCCCGTCCAGGATTTCAAAGGGGTTGACGATAGCGCCGCTGGGCAGGATTTCGATCTTAAGCCTACCTGCCGACATCTTTTCGATGTCGTCAGCCATTCTGTTCAGCAATACGATTTGAGGGGCCCCTGCGGGGTGGGCGCTCTGCAGTTTCCAGTTGAACTTCGCAGCCTGTGCAGTCGAGGCAAAACCGGAAACGCCCAGCATGCACACGCAGGTAAAAACAAAAACCAGCGAAACAGTGAACAGTGATTTTTTCATGATGGTTTTTCTTGTTTTTTTCATGATTGTTCTCCTTACTGCATCCGGTTAGAAATGTGTTGAATCGAAAGCCCCAGTTGCTTAATCTTGTTTCCTTATCACCTCCTTTCCCTGTAGGTTATGATTGGTTATGACTCATGAAAATCTCTGACCCTGATGGATATCAATTCCGGGTGGGTAGAGGGACGTGAGTCAGTAACGTTACTTTGGTTTTCTGAATGCGAACGAGCGGGTCATGCCGCGGATCAAAACTTGGCCTTGCCAATTCCGGGGAAATACTCGCGGGTTATGGGCTTTTATAAAATTAAATATTTTTAAGTATTTGTAAGAATATTACAACAAGGGCCACCACCAGTCAATGGATTTTTTATTATTTTATCCATAACATTCTGTTATGGTACTCTTCGAATAAAGATCGGGCTCATGACTCTCGGTCCGGCTTATTTATATGAAACCGATTATACAGGTATTCCAACTTGTTTTTTAAATCGTTATTCAAGGCACTGACCTCTTTGTCCTTAAAGCGCCAGGCCGGGCTGAGTTCGGAAAGAGCCTGCGTCAGGCGCCATTTGTGGATATAGACGGTTTTTTCCAGTTTTTTCAAGGCATTTATCTGTTCAGTGCTGAACCACTGCCGGTCCAGATCAGCGACGACCTCTTCCTTCACCCGTAAAAAATAGAGCTCTGCCGAGTCGATGATCAGATTCTCTATCTCCGGGGGGAAGTCCTTGATCCCGTGCAGGGCCGAGCGGAATCGGGCCGCGGTCTCGTACCGTTTGCCGGTGATTGGCTGCAAAGCCCTGGCTGCTGCGGGGGATTCTGCTTTGATCCTGTCCATGGCCACAGTCGTCAGCTTATAGGGGACCGGTTTGTAGGTCTGCTGTTCAAAGACGTTTTGCAGGAAAAACAAAGAGACAAAACAGACAAGACAGGCGATGACCGGGGTCGAGACCCAGCCGGTGGAAATACCTCCGAGCACCTGCCAGCGGAGTCCACGGCCCCGCTTCAGGAGACCGATGCCGACGACTCCGCCGACGACGGCCTGGGAACTGGAAACAGGTACCAGCGGCAGTGAAGGCAGTCCATGGCTCACCAAAAAATTGGCCAGCCGTTCTGAAGCAAACAAAAACAGGACCAGGGAATGGGCCATAACCACCACAAAGGCGGCCAGCGGCGAGAGCCGGAAGATGCCTGCGCCGACCGTCAGCATGACTCGTTTGGAGTAAGTGAACACCCCCACGGCGATGGCTATTCCGCCGAGGAAGAAAAGCTGTTGGGCTGCGGACAGGCTGAAGAGACCAAAGATATTGATGTCAGCAAAAGGTGAAACCGGGACGAAGACCCCCATGACATTGGCGATATTGTTCGCACCCAGGGAAAAAGCCCCGAAAGTTCCGGCCAAGACCAGGCAGTAACGTGTGGCGGCATCCTGGATAAGCATATGGACCTTCAAGTGCAGGATAATCCAGCCGATGAGCTTGTAGAGAACAATGGCAAAAAGCGCGGCCAGCACAGGGCAGGCCACCCAGGTGAGTACGATCTTGACCAGCGATTGGTAGTCGGTCAGGGAACCTGAAAAGAAGTTCCAGCCGAGGATGGCCCCGACAATGGCCTGGGAGGTCGAAACCGGGTACCCGAACAGGGTCATGAGGTAGACGGTCAGGGCTGCGGAGAGGGCGACCATGAAGGCTCCGGGCAGGGCGTTGACAGCTCCCAGTTTGCCGAGTGTGTGAGTGGCTCCGGCGCCGCTGATGACCGCTCCTAGGATGATAAAAATGCTGCACAAGACAGCCGCGGTTTTGAACTTGATCATCTGCGAACCGACAGCAGTGCCAAAGACGTTGGCCGCGTCGTTGGCCCCTAAAGACCAGCCGAGGAACAGACCGCTGGAAAGGAAAAATAGAAACATATGCTGATACTGATCCAATTGTGTTTTTCGATGAAAACTGCTCGATCCTCGACTTTACCCCATGTATTTACACATAGTCATGGTGGATCAGTATATATACGCCAACTTCTGGTATCACAGGGAACGCTTGATGACATATATGCTCAGCCGGTCCGCCACGTCTTCGGCCTTATCCGCGACCCGGGCGATGCCCAGGGCAAAGCCTTTCAGCTGGTTCTTTTGGCAGAGCTCCAGGGCCTTGTTTTGAAAAAAAGCCCGCTGCAAGCGGGTGACGATGATATCCGACTCTGTCTCCCAATAGGATACCTTGTGCATGATACCGGAGACAGAGGCCAGGTCCTTGAAAAAGGCCCGGCAGGAACGGACGGTGGCCTCAACGGCTTCAACCACACAGCGGGTCAAGGAGGCAAGTTCCTGATGATATTCTGAGGGTATGGACGGCCTTTCGATATCGAACTGCCAGAGGAGCTCCTTGAAATCATCCAGGAGAGTGTCCGAATTTTCCAACAGGGCCAGGACGTCTCCCCTGGATTCGGGGATAAGGGTCTTGGAGTACAGCTCCTCTTCGATCTCCCGTCTCAAGGAGTCGGCCCGATGCTCGCAGTTGAGCATCTGCTGCAATTTCTCGTCAAAGGCATCCTGGTTGTTTATCAGAAAATCCTGCAGGCCCTGCTCGAACATCAGGCCGGATTCACTGACGGCATTCATAAACTCATCGATCTTTTTCTCCAGGCGGATCTGCCTGGTGAGGATTCCCAGGGCCATAGCCTACCTTCTTGGAATAAATTCGGTACAGAAAGGATTCCGCTTCAATTCACGCCAGCAAGGTGTCGACAGGGGTGTATTGCAGGGCAAAGGCCTCGGCCACTCCCCGGCAGGTGACCTGTCCCTTGACGACATTGGCCCCGAGCCGGATCTCCTGATTGTCCTGCATGGCCTTCTTCCAGCCCTTGTCCGCTATCTGCAGGGCGTAGGGCAGGGTGGCATTGGTCAGGGCCAGGGTGGATGTCTTGGCCACGGCCCCGGGCATGTTGGCTACGCAGTAGTGGACCACGCCCTCGATGGTGTAAATGGGCTCCGAGTGGGTGGTCGCTCTGGAGGTCTCAAAGCAGCCGCCCTGGTCGATGGCTACGTCCACCAGGACCGATCCGTCCATCATTTCCGGGAGCATCTCCCGGCTGATCAACCGCGGGGCCTTGGCTCCCGGGATGAGCACGGCTCCGATGACGACATTGGCCTGCCTGGAAAGCCTGCGAATCTCTGCCGGACTGGACATGTGCAAAAAACAGTTGCCGGGCATGACGTCAGACAGGTAGCGCAGCCGGTCGAGGTTCGTATCAAGGAGGTGGACTTTGGCCCCGAGCCCGCAGGCCATCTTGGCCGCATTGGTCCCGACTATCCCGCCGCCGCCGATGACCACTGTTGCCGGTTCCACGCCCGGGACCCCGCCCAGGAGAACCCCTTGCCCGCCATGGATCATCTCCAGATACTTGGCCCCCTGTTGGA
>JAIPDR010000182.1 GCA_021737615.1 Desulfohalobiaceae bacterium
ATTTATGAAAGAACTCCTCTCCCGATTCCCGCGGCCCACTCACTACCTGGGGACCGAAGTCAATGCCGTGCACAAGGACCCTGACCGGGTCAACCTGAGATGGGGGCTGGCCTTTCCCGACCTCTATGAGATCGGGATGTCCCATCTCGGTTTGAAGATTTTGTATCATCTCTTGAATGCAGAAGATCATATCCAGGCCGAACGTGTTTTTGCCCCCCATCCGGACGTCGGACAAGAACTGCGCCGTCAGGGGCTTCCCCTATGCACCCTGGAATCGGACACCCCTCTGGCCGGCCTGGATATCCTGGGCTTCAGCCTGACCCACGATCTCTGCTACACCACGGTCCTTTATATCCTGGACCTGGCCGGCATCCCCTTCCGGGGCGCCCAAAGAAGCGCTGAAGCTCCGCTGATCGTCGGCGGGGGCGGGGCGACATTCAATCCTGAACCAGTGGCCCGGTTTTTCGACTGCCTGGTGATCGGTGACGGGGAAGAGGCTGTCCTGGACATCTCCAGGCTCGTTCTTCAGGCCAAAAAGGCCGGGCAGACCAGACAGGAACTGCTTTATTCCCTGAAAGAAATCCCCGGGCTCTACCTGCCTTCTCTCTTTCAGGAGGCTGAGACAGGGCCGGCGCTGGTTCCGGTTTATCCGGACTACAGCAAAGTGGAAAAACGGGTGCTCGCCGATATCAACAAGGTGGATTATCCTACCAGTCCTGTGCTCCCCTTCGGCAAGGCGGTCCATGACCGCTTCACCCTGGAGGTGGCCAGGGGCTGCACCCGCGGCTGCCGGTTCTGCCAGGCCGGAATGACCACCAGACCGGTCCGGGAGCGAACATTGTCCGAACTGGACCGAATCACGGCCGAGGGCCTGGACCAAACGGGTTTCGAAGAGCTTTCCTACCTTGCCCTGAGTGTCGGGGATTTTTCAAGCCTCGAGGCCCTTTTTGACCAGAGCTTTACCAGGTGCAGCCTGGATCAGGTGGCCGTTTCCCTGCCTTCCCTGCGGGTGGGTTCCATTAGCCGGCGTCTGATGGGACTGATTTCCAGGCTGAGGCGGACCGGGATCACCCTGGCCCCCGAGGCCGGAAGCCAGAGACTGCGCGACGTCATCAACAAGGGCATCAGGGACGAGGATCTGCTGGATCATACGCAAAAGCTCTTTGAGCAGGGCTGGAACAGGGTCAAACTCTACTTTATGATCGGCCTGCCTACAGAGACCCGGGAAGACCTTGAGGCAATCCTGGATCTCTGCCTTCGGGTCCGGTTGCTGGCCAAGAAGGCCGGTGTCAAGCAATTGAAGATAGCCGCTTCTGTCTCCCCCTTTGTCCCCAAAGCCCAGACCCCTTTTCAGTGGGACGCCCAGGACAAACTCTCGATCAGCAGAGACAAAATAGACTACCTGCGCCGGTTGTTTGCTCCCCACAAAGGTCTTGAACTGCAGTGGCACGACCCTGCAATGAGCCTTGTGGAAGGAGTCTTCTCCAGGGGCGGCCGGGAACTCGATCAGGTGCTGGAAACGGCTTACCGTTCCGGGGACATCCTGACCGGCTGGAAGGATTTTTTTAGTTTCAAGACCTGGATTGAAGCCCTGAACCGGGCCGATCTGACCCCTGAAGATCTGACCGGGGCCAGGCCCCTCGATGGCCCGTTGCCCTGGGCCCACATCCGGGCCGGACTGGCTCCCGGCTTTTTGCAGAAAGAGAGAGAACGAGCCGAACAGGCCAAGGCCACCTTGGATTGCCGCTATCATTCCTGCTCCGGGTGCGGGGTCTGCGACACGGATGCAGCCCCTTCCACAGTCCCGGGAGCTGGGGAAGCAAGGATCCGCCCCCGGCTGAATCAGAGACAGCGGGATCAGGAAAGCAATCAGAGGGAGTTTGGTCCGGTCAGGAACCAAAACGGGCTGCAGGCCAAAAGATCCCATCTGCGTTTCTGGTTTGAAAAGCTCGGACCGGCCAGGTATTTGAGCCAGCTGGAACTGCAGACCATTCTGGAGCGGACATTTCGACGGGCCGGACTGCCTCTGGCTTTTTCCGGAGGCTTTCATCCCCTGCCCCTGTTGTCGTTCGGTCAGGCCCTGCCTGTCGGGGTCTCGAGCCTGAATGAGTGGTGCGATCTCTATCTGCGCCAGGAGCTTGCCGGGAAATCCCTGCAGCCTGAGAACTTCAACGCCTTCACCCCGGAAGGGATCCGCTTTACCAGGATAGAGGACCTGTCCCTGCAACGGAAACAGCCCCGGGCCCGCTTCGAGGAATTTGAAATCCGCCTCCTGGACAAAGCGAAAGGAGACGCCTCGGCACAGCAGCAATGGACCGGAGCCATGCTGCAGGAGCACCTGATGCTGGAGCGCGAGACCAAAAAAGGGGTCAAGAGGGTGGATGTCAGATGCTTTTTGTACCGTGTGCAGCATCTATCATCGAGAAGGACGAGGATCGTGCTTGACTGGCGCAAGGGCTATCTGAGCCCGTTGAAGATCGTCCAGGCCGTCGTCCCTGAACTGGATCTGCTTGACTTCGAACTGACCAAGCTCAGGCAGATCATGTGATTCGTTCCCGCCCCCCCTGTCTTCGGCCGCCGGAGACGGCATCCGGGTTTACCCCCGCCTTTTCTGCTCCAGGCTCCGAGTCTCTGCGGCTTGACTGGATTTTTAAATTCCCTTACAAGGTTCATTGGACCGGAAAACGTGTTTTTTCCCTCCCCGCCGGTCTTTTGCAGCCTGAAACAGCAAACCCGGGAGGCATTTGCATGGAGAATCCCCTTTGAGTTCGAAGAAGCAGTCCACATCCCAGAGCCAGGTTTTGAAGCAGCGGCAGGAAAAAGCAGCCCTGCTTGAAGCCTCGGGCGTCTCGCTGTTTCCCAACGGGTTCAGGAAGGATACCGATATTGCCTGGCTCATCAATAACTTTTCGAACAAGAGCGACGAGGAACTGTCCGCGGACGAGACTGAATACAGGCTGGCCGGAAGGGTCATATTCGTGCGCTCCTTCGGCAAGGCCTCCTTTATGCACATCCAGGACCAGAGCGGCCGCATGCAGATCTTTGTGCAGCGGGACGTCGTCGGACCAGAGGCATACAAGATCTTTAAAAAGTTCGATATCGGAGACATCGTCGGTGTGCGGGGTACGCTGTTCAGGACCCGGACCGGGGAACTGACCCTGAATGTTCTGGAAATATCCCTGTTGACCAAGTCATTTCGCCCCTTGCCGGAAAAGTATCATGGTCTCAAAGACGTGGAGGCCAGGTACCGGCAGCGTTATGTGGACCTCATCGTCACCCCCAGGGTCAGGGAGATCTTTCAGACCAGGACCCGGATCATCCGCAGCCTGCGGAACTATCTGGACAGAAAAGGTTTTATGGAGGTCGAGACCCCGATGATGCAGCCCATCCCTGGCGGGGCCACGGCCAAACCCTTTGTAACCCACCACAATGCGCTGGATATGCAGCTTTTTCTGCGCATCGCCCCGGAACTCTACCTGAAAAGACTTTTGGTCGGAGGATTTGAAAAGGTCTATGAAGTGAACCGGAATTTTCGCAACGAAGGCATCTCCACCCAGCATAACCCTGAATTCACCATGGTTGAGTTCTACTGGGCCTATGCCGATTTCAACGACCTGATGGACTTGACCGAAGAACTGTTCGCAGAAATAGCCTTCGATGTTCTGGGTTCCACCCGCCTGTCCTATCAGGGCCAGGAAATCGATCTCTCTCCGGGCTGGAAAAGGCTCAGCTTCTTTGGAGCCTTGGAAGATATCGGAGGATTGTCATCTGATGACTATCAGGCCTATGATCAGGCCAAACAGCTTGCGGAGAGACTCGGGGAATCGGTCCCGCCCGGAGAGGGCCTGGGCAAGGTCCAGGCCAGGCTGTTCGATATCCTGGTGGAACCGAAGCTGATTCAGCCACACTTCATCTATCATTACCCCACTGACATCTCGCCCCTGTCCAGGAAGAACCCGGATAATCCCGAATTGACCGACCGCTTCGAACTCTTTATCAGCGGCCGGGAAATGGCCAATGCCTTTTCTGAATTAAACGATCCCAGGGATCAGCGGGCCCGTTTTGAAGAGCAGGTCAAGGCCAAGGACAAGGGTGATGAAGAGAGTCATTTCATGGACGAAGATTACCTCAGGGCTCTCGAGTACGGGATGCCGCCGGCAGCCGGTGAGGGCATCGGCATAGACCGTCTGGTCATGCTCCTGACCGATTCCCCTTCGATCAGGGAAGTCATCTTCTTCCCCCATCTTAAACCGGAATCCCCTGCAGAGTAATGCCCTTTGAATTGTTCATTGCCCTGCGCTATCTGGTCACCAGGCGCAAACACAGCTTTATTTCGATCATCTCCTGTTTTTCCGTACTAGGGGTCGCCCTTGGAGTTGCCGCCCTGATCGTGGTCCTCGGAGTGATGAACGGATTCAGCAGCAGTCTTCGGGACAAAATCCTGGGGGTAAACGCCGATCTGATCGTCAGCAGCGCCCAGGGCGGCCTGGAGGAACATGAGCGAGTCCGGGACAGGATCGTCGATATTCCGGGTGTGGCCGCAGTCATGCCCTTTATCTATTCCGAAGTCATGCTCAGCACCCCCAGAGGGGTCAAAGGAGCCGGCCTGCGCGGCATTAACGTTTCTGCGGCCAGGGATGTGCTCAGCCTTGAAAACGATCTCTTCCTGGGCTCCCTGGCCGAACTGCAGGACAGGGAGGATCCCCCCGGGATCATCCTGGGCAAGAGCCTGGCCCGCCAACTGGGGGTCGCACTGGGTGACCCCGTGAACATGCTCAGCCCAAGCGGGAAAAAGAGCGCGGCCGGCTTCAGCCCCCAGGTCAAGATCTTCCAGGTAGCCGGCCTCTTCGACACCGGAATGTACGAGTATGACTCCAGTCTGGCTTATGTGAGCCTTGCCGCGGCCAGGGACATCCTGGGCTATGAGACCGATCTGGTCTCCGGACTCGAGGTCAAGTTGCAGGACGTGTATGCGGCCGGAAAAGTGGGGCAGAGGCTGGAGAAGGTTTTGAGCGGCTATCCGTTAGTAGTCAGAACCTGGATTGAGATGAACAAGAGTCTTTTTTCCGCCTTAAAACTGGAAAAAAACGCCATGGGTGTCATCCTGGTGATGATCGTCCTGGTGGGCTCCTTCAGCATCATCACCACCTTGATCATGCTGGTCATGGAAAAGAAACAGGACATCGCCGTGCTCATGGCCATGGGGACCTGGCCCAGGAGCATCAAACGGATCTTCATGTGGCAGGGGGTGATCATCGGCCTGGTGGGGACCGCTCTGGGATTCGGGGGAGGACTTCTGGTCTGTTTTCTCTTGGAACGTTACCAGTTCATAAAGCTTCCCGGAGATGTCTACCCCATGGATCATCTGACCGTTCTCCTGGAACCTCTGGATTTGTGGATCATCGGTCTGTCGGCCATGCTCCTCTGCTTCCTGGCCACTCTGTACCCGGCGCTCCAGGCCGCCAAGATTGAACCGGCCGAGGTCTTGCGCTATGAATGAGCGGTACGTCTACGAAATCGAAGACCTCTTTAAGGAGGTTCAAGGCCCCAAAACAGCCCTGACCATTTTACAGGACATCAGTTTTAAGGTGGCCAAAGAGGGCTCGCTGGCCATAGTCGGGGCTTCCGGCTCGGGCAAGACCACCCTGTTGCACCTCATGGGTGGTTTGGACACTCAGACCCGGGGGAAAATCGTCTTCAACGGCAGGGACCTGAGCAGCTTTTCCCCCACTGAGAAAGCCGACTTCAGGAACAGAAAGGTGGGCTTCGTCTTTCAATTCCATCACCTCCTTCCGGAATTCAACACTCTGGAAAATGTGGCTATGCCCTGTCTCATCCAGGGGCACTCCAGGAAGGAAGTTCAAGGCCGGGCCCGCGAAATGCTGAAACTGGTAGGACTTCAAGACCAGGAAAAACAACCGGTGTCCACTCTATCCGGCGGCGAACGGCAACTGGCGGCTATTGCCAGGGCCCTGGTCCAGAAGCCGGAGGTCGTCCTGGCAGACGAGCCCACCGGGAACCTGGATGCCGAAAACCAGAAGCGGGTCGGTTCTCTTCTGGTCAGGCTGAACCGGGTGCTCAGGACAACCCTGGTCGTGGTTACCCATAATCTGGAACTGGCCGAACTCATGCAGGACAGGATTCAGCTCAGAGCAGGGGGAGTTTTGCAATGAATGAGCTTGCTGTGGAAGGACCTAGGCTGAAAAAATATCTTCTTGGAACCATTGTCTTCCTGATCGGCATTTTGTCTTGCACCCTGCCTGCTTCAGCTGCAACCAGGGACACAAGCCTCCTCGTCCTGCCCTTCAAACTCTATGCAGACTCCGAATACGCCTATCTGAGTCAGGATGTTCCCTCCCTGCTCAGAGAGAGGCTGCAGGCCCTCGGGTTTCGGGTCGTCGACAAGACCGCCACCCAGAGGCTGACCGAGGATGTGGAGAAAGATTTCGACGACCCCTCCCTGGTCCGTGCCCTGCTTGAAAAGTCAGAGGCCGATTTTGCCGTCTTTGGGAGTGTCAGCCTCATCGGCGGGGTCGTCAGCCTGGACGCCAGATTGATGAACCGCCTGGAACCGGAAGACTTAAAGACCATGTATGCCTCCAGGAAGGGGCTGATCAATCTCCTTCCGGCCGTGAACGAACTTGGCGGCAGGATTCAAGACCACATCCTGTCCAGGGACAAAATTGTCGAAGTGGAAGTCCGGGGCAATGAGAACCTGGGCGATGATTTCGTGCTCATGCGTCTCCAGACGCAGGAAGGTGATCTCTACCGGCAGGAGGTGGTCAGCCAGGACCTGCAAAAAATTTTCCAGACAGGTTACTTCGATGATATCCTGGTCCATGTCGAAGAAACGGATTCCGGAAAGAAGATCATTTTTGAGGTTCAGGAAAAGCCTCTTCTGAAGTCCATCGAAATCAAAGGAGCCGACGCGGTGGACGAGGACGACATCCGGGAAGTCATGAGCACCAAGACCGGATCGGTCATCAACCCTTCGGTCATCAGCAGCGATCTGCAAAAGATCAGGCAGATGTATCGAAAGAAGGGCTATTATCAGGCCAAGGTCGATTTCACCCGGGAGCAGATCGAACCTGGAGCCGAACGACTGGTGATCCAGGCAGAGGAGGGCGAAAAACAGTACATCCAGGAGGTGACCATCAAAGGGGCGGATCGGATGGACCAGGGTGACCTCAAAGATCAGTTGGCCCTCTCGGAAAGGGGACTGTTTTCCTGGATCACCGGCAGCGGAGTGCTCAATGAGGAGCTTCTGGACCGCGACGCATCCGCTTTGCAGGCCTATTACGCCAACCGGGGTTTTCTTGACGCCAAAGTCGGACAGCCGGCCGTCGAGTTCAAGGAGGACGGCATCCACATCACCTTTCAAGTGGTTGAAGGCCCGCGCTATACAGTGGACAGGGTCGAGATCGAGGGGGACCTGATCAGCTCAACCCAGGAGCTGAGAGAGGTGATCAAGATGGACGAACTGGCCCGGGCAGAAGATTTCTTCGACCGTTCGATCCTGCGGGACGATGTCCAGAAGCTTACGGAATACTACACAAATTACGGCTACGCCTTTGCCGATATCCAGTCGGACCTGACTATGGACCGGGAGGAGCACCGGGCCGCGGTGGTCTACAACCTGTCCAGGCAGCAGCTGGTCCACATCCGGAGGTTGACCATTTCCGGAAATCACAAGACCAGGGACAACGTTATCCGGAGAGAGATGCGCCTGACCGGAGGCGAGCTGTTCAGCGGCGAGAAGCTGGCCCGCTCCAAAGAGGCCCTGAACAAGCTCAACTACTTCGAAAGCGTGGATATCGAGACCAGACCCACCGAGGATCCCGGGCTCATGGATCTGACGGTCGAGGTCCGGGAGAAATCCACCGGCAGAATGAGCATGGGGGTGGGCTATTCTACTGTCGATTACCTCTTTGTCCAGGGCGAGGCCCAGGAGACCAATCTCTTCGGCAAGGGCTACAACGTTGGATTTTTGGCCGCTCTGAGCGGGAGGAGCCAGCGCTTTATCTTCTCCTTCTGGAACCCCCATCTCTGGGACGGGCCGGTGGGGATCGGCACCGAACTCTACAATAA
>JAIPDR010000183.1 GCA_021737615.1 Desulfohalobiaceae bacterium
GCACCGGCCGCGTGGAGGCGATTAAGGAGTCCCATCCGTTGGCACAGGGTCTTGACCCAGGCCGAGGTGCAGATCCAGAGGCGGGTGTCGGCATGGACCTTCCGCTCGCCCAAAAGGTCGGTGATTTCCTGAATCTCCTGGATGGAGCACTGGGGACAGCCGAAGATGACCATGTCCACCTTTTGCTCCGTGCTGCTGGAGATATCCAGGTAGGACCGGTCCACGTCCTCCTGAAGGGGCGTCATCTCGACCGAAGGCACCGCTTCCCCCTGAAAGGCGGCTTCAAGGCTTTCGGCCTCCGGCGTGATCCCCACCAGGTGGACCAGACCGGTGCCCCCGGTGACGGTCAGGGTGTAGAGGAGCCCCTTGATGTCCTCGATTTGCATGTTCCTCGGAAGGTTGACGAATACGGGAATTCTCGTGCCCATGTTCTTTCCGATGGACCAGCCCAGGGCCTTGTAGTCGGCCGGACCGTAACGGGCCAGGTCCAGCCGGCTCAAATCGATGACGAACTCCCCTTTCCGGTTTTCCTTCAGATGCAGCCCCCATTCCGGGATGGCTCCGACAATGGCCGCGGCCAGGGCGGCGTGGTCGCCATCACGGTTGGAGCGGGCCCCGATCACGGAATTCGCATAGACCTGGCTCCCGGAAGAGGCCCAGGCGATGTGTTCACCGAATCTCGGCACGTTTCCCACGAGGTAGTGGTGGCAGGAGTAGGTCAGGGTCACGCCGAGGGACTTGAGTGCCTCGTGAATGCGCTTCTGCCGCAGCTGGAAGATCATGGGGATCTGGAGCTCATCGACTTGTTCGAAGTCGAACATCTCCGGGTTCTTGGTCGTATAGGTCTGGACTCTGGTGCCGTCCCGGACCAGGTCCTCCAGCCACTCGATGCCCTCATCCATCATGACCGGGAAGTTGCCCGCCATATGGACGCTGGTCACCGGAATCATCCGCTTGGTGGCATAGACGTTCCCGTAGGCGACCAGGATCTCCATGGCCTTATGGGCGCCCGTACCCCTTTCTCCATGCAGCATCGCCTGCTGATCTGCAGTCAGTTTCATGCCCGGCTCGACCTCTTCTCCCCTGGAAGGCGGCTATGCCCTCCGGTTTAGAATTAAGAATGCCGCAGTTCGCGCTTGAGGAGCTTGCCCTGCGGCGTTCTGGGAAAGTCCTCCACAAAGAAGATCTGCTTGGGAGCCTTGTACGAGGCCAGATGCTCCTTGCAAAACCTCGTCAGTTCATCCTTGTCCAACGCAGTCTCTGCTTTCAGGCGGACGAAGGCGGCCACCGCCTCCCCGTACTCCTCATGGGGCAGTCCGACCACGGCGCATTCCTCCACGCATCGGTGTCTATAGAGGACGTCTTCGACCTCGGTGGGATAGACGTTCAGTCCGCCGCTGATGATCATGTCCTTGAGCCGATCCACAACGTGGAGATATCCCTCCTCATCGATGCGGCCCACGTCGCCGGAGTGGAGCCATCCCCCCGCCAGGGTCCTGGCCGTCTCCTCTGGATGGTTGTAGTATCCCTTCATGACGTTGGGTCCTTGAATCACGATCTCTCCTTCAGCTCCATCCGGGAGGAAGCGTCCATCCCCATCTGCAATCCGCACCTGGACGATGCCGGCGGGCGTGCCCACGGAGCCGACCTTGTGACGGTAGAGGTGGTTGAAGGTCACGAGAGAAGCGCTTTCGGTCATGCCGTAAGCCTCGTGGATGTAGAGCCCGAAGGTCTTCTTCCATTGCCGCACGATCTCTGCCGGCATACTGGTGGCTGCGGAAAAGGTATAGCCCACCGACCGAAGACGGGAATGGCAGTCGGGTGTGTTGAGAAGACGGATGTAGACAGTAGGTACAGCGTAGAGGCGGGTGACCCCATTCTTTTCAATGGAGGAGATGATTTCATCCATGTCAAAGCCCTGGTGCAGGATCAGGGTCCCCACGGCGTAGAACAGCGAGTTCATGATGTGGTTGCCGGCAAAGACGTGGTTCAAAGGCAAAAAGCAAAGCCCCCGGTCCCTTGAACTCGTACGTTCATGGCAACAGACGTTCTGGGCGGTGTAGAGGATGTTCCTGTGGGTGAGCATGGCTCCTTTGGGAAGGCCGGTGGTGCCGCCTGTGTAGAGAATCACGCAGGGGTCGTCCCCCTCGCCGTCGTGAACCGGGAAGGGGGCGACCGGGGTTTGCTCAGCCGTCCTGCAGAGGGTCAGGAGCGGATCCTTCCGTTCGATGACCACGATATCTCCGACGTTCGGCAGCTTCTCTCCGGAGGGGATGTGCTCTGCCAGTTCCTCTGAGGTGATGACGCAGGCGGGCTGCGAATCCTTGAGCAGGTACTCGAGCTCGGCCTTGCGGTAGGCGGCACTCACGCAGACCACGACGGCGCCCAGACGGATGATGCCATAGTAGAGCATGATCCATTCAGGTCTGTTTTCCAAGTAGAGCGCCACCCTATCCTGCGGCCGGATTCCCTGTTCCCGGAGATAGTGTGCCACATGATCGACGCCGGAGTTCAGCTCGCGATAGGTCAGACGGCGACCCTCGAACACGATCGCGTCGTGATCTGGGAGGTACCTGGCCCCCTGAAGTACGGTGTTTGACAGGTTCACAGCAGTTTCCTCTTCTGTTTCCCCGACGCCGCAGGGCGGGTCTTGCGGCGGCTATTCCATGAAATATATGCTGAGAAACGTTGCGGGTCCCACGGCCGAGACCGAATGCTTCACGGAACTGTCGAAATAGATCAGATCCCCTTCATTGATTTCCCATTCATCTTTTCCGTAATGAAACAGGGTCCGGCCCTGGATCTGATAGGCCAGCTCGAATCCCTGGTGACTGTGATCGCTTATGAACTCCCCGCCCGGTGTCCGGCCCAGACTCACAGATATCTTGGGATCGATGACCCCCTTGGGGAGCAAGAGATCCAGCTTCATTTTCTCTGACTCCACCGTCGCTGCCGTACCCGCCCGGACGATGGTCAACCTGGAATCGTCTTTGAAAAAATTGACCAAAGGTTGGTTGAGTTGATGCGCGATATCGGAGAGGAGAATCACGGAAGGGCTTATCTTGTCCGTTTCGACACGGTAGAGGGTCTGATAACTGATCCCCAGGCGTCGGGCGAACTCCTGCATATTCAAGCCCAGACTCTTCCTGGCTTCGCGAATTTTGTTGCCCACTTTCATGTCCCTATATCTACCAGATTTTATATATTTGTCAACAAAAAATATAAAATTTGTTAAATATTCGCTAGAAAAAAAGGGACCAGAGGTGAGTGCCTACACAATCGCCGTGATCCCGGGCAACGGGATCGGCCGGGAAGTCGTGCTGGAGGGCATCCGGGTGCTGGAGGCAGCGGGGAGCAGATTCGACATCGACTTCATCGTGGTCCGGGAAAACACGGAAGGCGAGTATTCCGCCCTGGGCGGCCACAGCTTTGAGGGCACCGAGCGTGAAGTGGTGGTCCAGGAGAACATCTTCAGCCGCTGCGGCGTGGACTGCATCCTGCGCTACGGTTTCGAGCCGGCCCAGAGCAGGCCGAAGAAGCATCTGACCTGGGCCACCAAATCCAACGGCATCTTAATCTCCATGCCCTACTGGGACGAGCGGGCCTGGGCCATGGCGGCGCAGTATCCGGTGGTCTGGGGTCGGACCTTTACCATGCTTGAATTTTTGTATAAATGATCGAAATCAGGTCCTGTGATGGACAGAAGCACTGGCTATTGGCAGTCTTCAATTCGTTGAGGCGGTGAAGAAACGGCTTGAGTCAGGGCCAAGTACCGCAGCATCAAGGGTAATCCCACTGGAACTGCGATATACTTCATGAACCTGCATCACCCTTAGCTTAGAAACTCCATTTCATATCCAAAATGGAGGTTCCAAGCGGTAAAAACAGACTTCTTGGGCATTTTTTCTTGGTAAATGAACGCCTTGCGTGGGTCCGGCCCCCGGTCAAGACCCGGTCAACCGCTCAGGGATCTCGAAGCCAGGCTTTGTGAGCCACTCCTTGATGCCTTCCGAACCTGCGGGCCGCCCCTTTTCATTCATCCGGGTCCGGCTTCTTCCAGCGGTAGGGAAGTTCGAGCACAGTACCGGGTTCGGTCATGCTCCTGAACGCGTTCAGCCCGTCCCTGATGATGCGGCGCTGCCGCGTCGCGTTTCCGGGCTCGCCGAACATGCAGCCGCGCGGGAACTTCACGAGCAGAGCCCGGGTCGGCTTGGCGTAGCCCATGCGATCCGGCATGTTGCCCATGGAGATGCTCGGAATGCCCGCTGCCTCCACCACCCGTTGGATCAGACCGACCGTCTGATGACATTTCGGTCAGACGGGCACCGCAAACAGGGCGGTGACCTGCTCTTGCCTGAGCTTTTCCACGAGCAGAGGCAGGCTTTCTTCCACCAGGGGCACCACGTCGTTCACATAGCTGAAGCTGTAATGCGTATCGGC
Organism: Desulfohalobiaceae bacterium; assembly: GCA_021737615.1. Lineage (GTDB taxonomy): Bacteria > Desulfobacterota > Desulfovibrionia > Desulfovibrionales > Desulfothermaceae > JAABTT01. The sequence goes on from JAIPDR010000183.1 coordinate 4,441, forward strand.
CAGCGCGCCGATCTCTCCTTCCTGTTCCAGTTCGGCAAAGCGGTGGATCGGAAAGACAGTGTTGATGTCCTCTTTGGCCAGGCTGTGATCATAGTGGGTGTGGGCGATCCCCACATCTTCCTGTCGAACGGTTTTGGGAAGCTCCCTGAAACTCGCATCCCCGTGAATGGATTCAGTATCAAATGGTTCGTGGCTGTCTTTCAAATACAGACCACCGGAGCTAACCAGCGCGAATGTATGGTCCTTTGCCTCACCCACATATGGGGTCCAGGGGACGTCCGGGTAGCTGACAAAGGGGTAGGTGCGTACGATACGATCCATCTGGTGCGCCTTGAATTCTTCCAGACTGTCCTCGACCCAGGCTTGATATTTCTGTTGAAACTCCTGTAAGACGGTATCCACAGCAGACTCCTTTCGTTTATGTTCATTTTGATCATCGCTTTCCTGCAGCAAAAGGCATAGCACAACCGCGGGTACTGGTCAAAGGCGGTGAAGAAACGGCTTGGAGTCAGGGCCAGTACCGCAGCATCAAGGAGAAATCCTCTGGAACTGCATGTGTGCTCCAGGAACCGGTTGCTGCTTGCAACCCCCATTTTGGGTATGAAATGGATGGCCTAAATACTGAAAACTGCCTTCCGTGGCATTGTTTTCCTGATATGTGAATAACTTGTGCAGGCCAAACCCTGGAGAAGTCCGGAGAATGTCCGGAGAACGCCCCATAACCTTTTTGCATCACCCGCTCACATGTGTTAGGACTGATGTTATGAGGTGGCCAATTCCTGAGGAGCTTATTTCAGGCTGTGGAGAGATTGGCCGATTATCCGGAGTCAGGGCGTATTGTTCCAGAATTTGGTGATCCCGATATCCGGGAAGTAATTCGCAGGCCATGCAGGATAATTTATAGAATTCATCGGAGGAAACGCACTATCGAGATAGCGATGGTCTGGCAAGCTGCCAGGGGAACCCCATTGATCCAGTAGCGCTGCCATTTATATGGAGAATCCCTCTGGAATTGCGATTCTACTTCAAGAACCTGCATCACCCTTAGCTTAGAACCTCAATTTCATATACAAAATGGAGGTTCTAAGCAGTATAAACAGACTTCCTTAGGCATCTTTTCTTGATATATGAATGCCTTGCCTGGGTCGACCCCGGTCTGTACTGCAACGATTTGTATGATCCATTACCTATAGCCTTGACAAAAGTATCAATTGATACCATACTATGTTCAGACCCACACGAAAAGAACTGTCTAACAAACTACGAGAGGCCAAAGCGGCAGTTCAAAGTCAAAGTGTTTTCCTGATCGATCAGGGTGTGATCGCGGCCGAAGCCATTGAGCTCGGATATGATATAGCTGCCGAACTCCTTGAAATTTTGGAAGAGCTTCTGGATGAAGTCTCTTACGACGATTATGCCGGTGCCCATCCTCCCCGTAAATCTTACAAGGACGACATACAGGGCCTGGAACTCTTTCCCTTTGTGGCTGACAGCCAGCGCCTTCAATGCAGGGTCTACTTCAAATTCGTCCTTGATCAAGGGTCGCTGTGGCTGGTTTCCTTGCACAAGGATCGGCCTCTGAAGGAGCCACCATGAAAAGACTGAAATGCCTTAAATGCTCCAGCCCGATGGAGCTTCGAACGTTACGGAAAAAGAAGTCGTTTCGAGGCGTGGACATTGAATACCCCACTGAAGCCTATGTGTGCGTAAATTGCGGCCTTGAGGCCGGTACAGTCCAGTCAGCCGGAGAGGTCCAGCGGGTGATTGCCGATGCCTATCGGAAGAGAGTCGGTCTATTAACCGGCCAGGAAATCAAGTCTCTCAGAAAAGACAAGGGCCTGACCCAGCAGCAGCTGGCAGGGGCCATGAATGTCGGTCTCGCCAGTATCAAGCGCTGGGAGACGGGTATAATCCAGAGCAGATCCATGGATGAATACATGCGGATGATCCTGCAGGACGGTCATCATCAAGACAACTATACCGGGAACCGCGAAACCGACCTGCCCAGGATCAAGTTGACTGCAAAACACCTTGAAAAAATCCTGGAGAGGGAGTTGCTCAGAGACGGGGACAGATTCCTGTTTTTGGCAAAATATCTCTGGTATGCCGACTTTCTGGCCTTCAGAGAACTTGGCAGAGGACTGACCGGAGCCAGCTATGCAGCTCTTCCCTATGGACCTCAACTCAACAACTACAAAGATCTGCTCGGTCCGATCCTGGCCTCTGATGCACAAAGAGCCCAGCCGCTTTCAGATGAGGAACTCTGCATTATTCAGCGTGTGGCCGAGAGGTTCCCGAAGGACCAAGACGTCTATGACGCAGCCCACCGAGAAAACATCTGGCGGAACTCCCGGGTGGGAGCTTTGCTTTCGTATTCATCCGCCTCTGAATTGACAGAGATCTGATTGCTGAATCTGAATGATTACGAGTCACGGCGAAATTCTCGAGGGAAGACGAAAGTCACCGAAGGGTGCTGTTTTTTTTCAAATTTTTTAACGGGTTGGCATTCTTCTCCGCCTGCTTGTACCCTGCTCTGAATTTATCCTGGACAAAATTTCTTACCATAGCAGGATTTCATCGGGGATTGAAAACAGTCTTCCCTGGCATTGTTTTCCTGATATGTGAATAGGTTGCGTAGGTCCGATCCCGAAATCAGCGAATCGAAACCATTGATATCGAAAACATAATTGACGCTATTTGGAATAGCCGTGTCAGAATTACCGATCATGCTGACGAGGAAGCATTCGATGATGGCCTGACGTTCGAGGAGATATATTTTTCAGTGATGCATGGTGAAGTTATTGAGGATTACCAATGACCAGCCATATCCAAGCTGTCTGATTATGGGCACGAATTTCTCAGGAGAACCAATACATAGTGTTTGGGCCTATAATCCAGTAAACCAATGGACAGTGTTATCACTGTATATCGACCAAGCTCAGAACGGTGGATTGACTGGAGAGTGAGTGTGAAAAGATGAAGCCATTTGAAAAATGTCCTGTATGTGGTGGAGAGTTGGAAACCAAGCAATTAGAAAAATTACTCAAAGGCGGGGGGAATACAGTTTCTGTAAAAGTATCCGCTGAAGTATGCCTCCATTGTGGGGAAAGGCTGTATGCCGAAGATGTGGTTAGAACATTTGAAGAAATTCGAAGCAAACTCCAAAAGCAGGATTTCAGCCACTTCAAAATTCTTGGGCAATCCTACACAGTGAAAGACGATTGGCCCAACAAAGACATTCAGCCGACTGGATAACGTACAAAGCGGCGGGTTAAGCGACGGCTGATGGCAAAGTTGAAGGAATCTTGGTCCATGATTCCATCCAGGAAAAGACGGCTCGGGAAAAGGCCTGGACAGAAGCATTGGCAGTTGGCTGTCTTCAGTTTGTCGAGGCGGTGAAGAAACGGCTTGGAATCAGGGCCAATTACCGCAGCATCAAGGAGGATTCCTCTGGAACTGCATGTATACTTCAGGAACCGGCTTAGGTCAGACCCGGAGCCCACACAATAAGAGAAGAGTTCAGCGAATGGCTTTCAAGCTGATCTGGTCTACTGGATCAGTATAGTCAAAGACTACCCTGAGAAAGCGGAAAGATGCTTTGATAAATTTTCCGTATGCCTGG
>JAIPDR010000184.1 GCA_021737615.1 Desulfohalobiaceae bacterium
GGGCCTTCTATAAGCATGATTCTCCGTATGTCTACTTCACCTCGGACGAACTCCATCTCGGAGAAATCAGCCTGGAATGCTCACGGGCCGGGGCTTCGGCCGTGGCCCTCTGGGCCACCCAAAGGCTTTTGCCCATGGACAAAGGCGGGACCTTTGCCAGGGGTCTGGCCCGGGGCCGGGAGGCCGCCCTGATCCTGTTCGAGCGGCTGCAGGCTGACGAACGCTTCCTGACGGCGCTCAAACCGGAGCTGGACATTCTGATCTTTGCCCCGGCCGAAAAAAGCGCCACTCAGATCTCCAGGGCTGCACGGGCGTTTTTTGACGAGGCGGCTCGAGCCGGCCTGCACCTGGCCCTGGTGGAAATGCCCAAGGGTCTGCTCGAGCCTTACTGGCCGGAGGTGGCCTTTGATCAGGACACGCTGACCTGTCTCAGGTCCTGCCTGATGAAGCCGGAGCACCTGAACTGGGTGGAGCGGATCTGGGAGATTATCGACCGGGCAGGCTCTCGAGTGTAAAACATCTCTATCTCGAGTCTTCAGGCCTCGGGTCCGGAGTTCTATCTGGATATTAGTCCCAGGGCAGTTCGATGTCCTCAGACGGCTTGTAGACCAGCTGCATGGGCAGAGGAATGCGCAGACGGATCGCCTCTGACGGGCAGTTGTACACGCACCCGGCAAAATGGATGCACTCTTCCGGATAGGTCACCGTCGGGATTTCTCCCTGCTTTGATTCGTAAAAGACGTCTTCTGAGCAGATATCCACACAAATACCGCACTTGGTACATTTTTCCGGATCTATGACTGGTGGCATATTCTCTTACCTCCTTCAATATCCGGTTTTGATCCTCCAGGCCACTGGCCTGGAGGATCAAAACCGGATTAATAGTCCCGCCATTCAACCTTGATCTTTCCGTCAGTCTGGCTGATGATATGGGCCTTGTTCAGCCTGGGATCGGTATAGGAATAATCGGGGCGGACATGCAGGTTTCTGGTCTCTTTCCTGTCCAGAGCCAGAAGGAAGGTCAGTTCCCCGATATCGAGCATGTTCAGGACTTCCAGGCAGCGTCCCAGTTCATGAGGGTTTTGGGCCATCAGGCTTTGCCCGGCCTTGTCCTTGAGTCTGCGTACATGATGCAGACCCTGCAGGAGAAGGCTTTCATTGCGTACCTTCCCGGCGTAATCCTGCATGGTCTGCTGCAGGGCCACGTTGGCCTCTTTCCAGTCAGGACCAATGCTTTGCCCGCGAATCCGCTTCATCATCTCCTTTTTGTCTTCAATACGAGAACGGTTTTCTTCTACATCCGTCTCCTGGACATTGAGCACATACCCGGCTGCATTTTCCCCGCCGATGTACCCGAAAGTCGCGGCGGCTGCAATATCCCCGAATGATTCGTCTCCGGCCGAGTACAGGCCCGTCAGAGAGGCCTCGGATTTTTCGTTGGCCACGATGAGCCCCCCGCCCCGCAAGGGATAGGTGGCAAACTCCACCGGGTGCTTGCGCAGTTCGATATCTTCCTCCATGATGTGATCTAGCAGGGAGACATTGCCTTCATGCACCATCCAGTGGTTCATGTACTGGAGGTCTTCCTCCCTGATGCCCCGGCAGTCCATGTAAACCGGACCGCGTCCGGCCTGGTGGTATTTTTCCGGGGCCAGCTTGTCCACCTCACAGATCATATCCCCGTATCTGGGATCCGGCTTATCCGTAAAGGTTCCGATGGGCTTGCCTTCCCAGTCCCTGACCACGCCCACCCAGGTGGCCTGTCCGAACTTGGTGAAGTATTTTGGTCCGATATGCCTCTGGGGCATTTCCAGGTTCTGCAGCTCGGCCCCGGCTCGATAGGCCATGGCTCTCCCGTCGCCGGTCTGGGTGCCGCCGTGGGGATCATTGAACAGCCAGCCCGGGGTCAGGGGAGGGTAGAGGCGGGAGCACTTTCCGGTCCCCAGAAGAACCGCCTTGGCCTGAAAGATATAGACCTTGTCCTGGCGGGTATCGATACCCAGGGCTCCGACCACGGTCCCGTTCTTCTGCAAAAGATCTAAGATCATAACCCTGCCCATGACCCTGGCCCCGCGGTCTTTGGCCTGCTTCAGCAGAACTTTCTTTTGAAAGCGACCTTCGTACTTGATATGAGTGAATGGCCGACCGGGAGATAACCTGCATGTACTCGTCAAAAGAGTCCATGACCCTGAATCGGGCCTCCAGGTCCACGAGGGTGGGGATGGTCCGGGCGTACCTGGCCGTATTTGATTTCGGGTCCTGAAACGTGGCCTTTTTTTCCAGCTCTGTTTGGTATTTTTCAGGCAGGATGTGGGTGTAGCCGTCTATGATCATTGCCAGTCTCCTTGCTGCTTGAGTGGTTGACCCTTTGAAGAGGCAACGGTGCCCAAAATGTTGTTCCGCATTACGGAATGAGTACCGTTATATGGTTTTATTAAAGGTTAAATCTAATCAGGTGCTTCTGTCAACCCTGACCGTAATCGAAATTTGAAACGTGGGCCAGATCGTCTTCCCAGCTGATACGTCTGCTGATTTCACCGGCTAAACCGGCCAATTTCTCTCCAAGTCCGTAAAGCTCGTCTTGGGAGGTGGCTTTTTCCATGCGGGGAGCGCTTATTGCTGCCTTGACTTTCTGATCGGGGCCTACAATCGCTGCTGCAACTGAGCAGACTCCTTCAAACATTTCCATCCGGTCCTGGGCGAATCCACGCTTCCTGGTCAGCTCAAGCTCTTTCTCCAACTCATTAATTGAAGTGATTGTGTTTTTCGTCATCGGCTCCAGAGTCAAGTTCTTCAAAATCTTTTCCCGGTCCCGGGGTTCAAGAAAGGCGAGAAAAGCTTTTCCACTCGCTGAACAATACACCGGGCTCCGCTGTCCGATACGCATGCTGATTCTGAAGGCTTCGGAAGCGATTATCTTGTCTATGTAGATAACTTCATTTTCATCCAGAACACTGACCAGAATCGATACCTTTTGCACGGCCGCAAAGCGCTCAATCAAAGGCCTGCCCAGTCGTCTTACATCCAGGTTATGCAAAGCCCTGCTGCCGATTTTCAATGACTTGAGGGTCACGAAAAACATTTTGCTGTATGGATCTTGATCGATCATTTTGGTTGCTTTAAGAGTCGCTGCCAATCGGGCTGCAGTGGTTTTTTTGTACCCGCTCAGGCCGACGAGTCTGCTCAAGGCAACAGGCTGTTCCTGGCTGATGAGTTCCAGGAGCCTGCACGCCTTGACCACGGAATGGACCAGGTCTCTATGCTTTTCATTCGACATTTGCCATCTCCATTAACGGAGCATCCGGAGGATATTTATCAGGAGACCCTGTTTTGTGTGGATCAATTCAATTGTCGTGGAGTCTTGGGGCTGTCCGGAACCCTTATGCCGTCAGATTTGCCCTGGTCCCTGAAGTTTCGAATCGGGGCCACGGCATCTCCGCTGGGCAGGACCATTCTGTAATTTCCGCTTTGGGTGTCGAGAATGCAGAAGAAACCCCGGTCTCCGTCCACCTGGAATTTTCCGGAACCTGAAGAGCCGGCGGCAAAACCCGCGATCATAAACATCCCCGCCGTTACCAGACAGCCGGCCAAAAAACTTTTCCCGTCCATAAATCACCTCCTGGCGGATGATTCCGGTTAGCAGAATTTTCAAAACAACATGCTGGTCTTTACAAATTTACGTGTAAGAAAAAACTGGATAGGTCAGAGGGCTATTTTCTTTTTCTTAACCGTGAACCGTGAACCGTGAACCGTGAACCTGGAATCTTTTGGGTTGCGGGCGAAGCCCGCTTTGAGTCCCTTCAAGCCGAACTATCGCTTGCTCAATTATTTTGCCTGACCGAATTCGTCCTGCAGAATGTGCAGGAGGTTTTGCCTGTCCGCCTGGGTCATTTCAGGAAGCAAAGCCAGAACCCGATCATAGGCTGATTCCACTGAAATTTCTTCCCCCTCCTTCGGAGTAAACATTTCCTGCCCATCGCACACGGTACAGTATGCATCGACATCGTATTCTTCGCTGTTGTACTCGCACTCCGGGCATTTGCTCTGGGTGATGATCGTGTTCCCGATGGAAGTAACCTTGTTTGAGTCTTTCTTCTGGGCGAAAAGTGTCTTTGTCAGGTCGGACATGAATTTGGCCATACTGCCTCCTCTATCCGGATTTCTCCGGTCTGAGGCACCGGAAAAAAACGGATAACAGCATCTATTGAAGATTAAGCAAGAGGGTTAAACGAGATAGGCGTCCCGCAATCGATCCAAAAGAGCGTGAAATTCTTCATGTTTACCGGTGCCAATGCGCTCGCGTTCGAGCCTTGCAAAGGCCTCGACGAGTTCGTCGTCATGGACGGCTTCCAGCCTGTCGTCCGCCAGAGGGAAGAGAACTGCGTTCTCCCTGGCAATATGCCGGGTCAGCAGGGAGACATAAGCGGTGATGGTCCGTGAAATACCGGCAGCGGATGTCCTGTCCCCTGCTTTGTACTTTTCTAAGCCGTCCTTGAATCGTGACATCAGTATCCGACCCTGTTCATGCTCCCGGAGGATGTCGCCCAAAGGGGAGTCGTATCGCGTGAAGCCGGCAGCCTGCAGGGCGGGAAGCAGAAATTCCTCTTCCTTGCCGTGATGGCAGCTGTCCACGAAGGTCGTGAGAAATTCCAGGATTCCACCTGTATGTTCGAAAACGATCTTCTCGTTGTTTTCAAATTTTCCGGCAAGGACCAGGAGAACCCGCAGCATGATCTCAATGCCCTCATGCTCTTGTATCAGTTCATTGGTTGCTTTCATCAGATCCCCCATTGGTTGAAGATTGCAAAAATCACGGCCATCCTGCCAGGCCGGCCTGGGATGGGCGGCAGGTCCTGTATAATCCGTCAACGGTCACGCTGAAATTCAATGAGAGCCAGGATAGCGAAGGCGCGGGTCACAGCGGCAAAGAATATGATGTAGAAGGGTACCACCCCGACCAGCAAGAGGGTATAATCATCCGTGCTGTCCAGACCGGGAAAGAAACCGGCCCGCAATGGATATTCAAAATGATCCAGAAGGAAGAAAAGGATCAAGGATACCATGCCGACGGCAAAGTACTTGCCGGAACGTCGGGCTGTCAGCAGACCGGTTTGATATCGCTGCACAAAAGTGGATAACAGGATGAAAAGTGCTGTAAGAGAAGTCAATGGTATGGCCACCGGGGCCACGGATTTCTGGTAGGGATCAACAGGCAGGGGAATCACCTGAAACAGGACGTCGGCCAGTGGGAAAAGGACTGTGGCGCCGCCCAGTATTCCCCACATGGAACCTATGTATTGGAGAAATTCCCGGAGATCTTTATTGATCATGTCCACCTATAAAAAATGCTGCCTCATCTGTCAAGGGCAGATTCGATTGCCGGGCCGGCAATCTCGGAGTCAGGATTCTGGTTTGGCGCGGTTTGTGCCGGCGATGGTGCCCAACGCGATCGCGCAGAGGGCCTCCTTGCCGTCGCTCACAGCGAATATCTCACAGCGGCAGACCGCCTGGGTTCTGCCGCTGGAGACGACCTCGGCCCTGACCAGGATATCCGTGCCCTGGGCCGGCCTCAAGTAGTTGACCTTGAACTCCGAAGTCACCACTTCAGGGCCGAGGACGCTGCCCCCGGCAAAGGTCAGGGCGTTGTCCGCTGTAACCGCTCCACCAGGTCCAGGGAAGCCTGAAGGGCCTTGCCTTTCTTGAAGCGCAGGCTCAGGGCCGCTTTGAGCATCTCCAGGCTGAGAACCCGGTTCTGCGCGGCCAGGAGGGCCAGGGAGGCCAGGGCGAAGTCCTGGGATTTGACCTGAAGGGCCTTGAAGTCCACCTCCATGACCCGGGCCTCGGTGCCCGGCAGCTCCAGGCCCTTGGCCGCGAGAATCAGGCTCTCCCCGGGCAGTTCCTGAAGCATCCCCTTTCGCCTGGCCACCCCTTCCGGTCCCAGGGCCACGACCACCGAGGGCCTGTCCAGGCCGGTGTAGCCGATCTCTTCACTGGACAGGACCAGTTCGCTGATGGAGTGCCCCTTCATGACCGTGATCGGGTAGTCGTTCTTCTGGGTGGCGTGAAGCCCGGCGCTCATCCCGGCCAGGCCCAGGAGCTCACCCGCGGTCACGATCCGCTGCCCGGCGCTGCCCAGGACGACCACCTCCTGGCGGCCGGACTCAGGGGGGGTGAGCCCGGCCTCGATCCGGACCGGCTTCTGAACCGGCTCCAGCTCTTTGGCTTCCCGGCGGTAGTGGACCCCGTATTCCAGGCGTCTGTTCTGCTCGGCAAAGTGGGTCACATCGGGCAGACGGTCCAGCTCGGCCTGGATGTCCCCCGGGGTCTGCTTGTTGCGCTTGGTGTAGCGGCCCGGACACAGGCCCCGGATGTCCAACAGGGAAAAGCCTTGGAAGCGGACCGCCTCCTGGATCAGTTCGGCCAGGTCCTTCTGGTAGGCGGACAGCCTGCGGACAAAAGGGGCCCCGGCCGCCCCGGCCACTTCGCAGATCTCCATGGGCTTCTCCAGCCGGTTCAAAAAGCCCGAGCCGACCACGGCCTCGGTGGGGGTGGTTGTGGAGCACTGGCCCCCGGTCATGCCGTAGTTGAAGTTGTTCAGGACCAAGAGGGTCAGGTCCAGGTTGCGGCGGCAGGCGCTCAAGACGTGGGCCCCGCCGATGCCCAGGCCCCCGTCGCCCATGGTCACCACCACCGTCAGCTCCGGCCGGGCCAGTTTCAGGCCGGTGGCGTAGGTCAGGGCCCGGCCGTGCAGGCCGTGCAGGGCGTGGGTCTTGAAAAAGGTGTCGAACAGGCCGGAGCAGCCGATGTCGGAGACAATGGCGATGTCCTCTCCGCAAAGATCCATGTCCACGAAGGCCCGATCCAGGGAGCGGACCACCCGCTCGTGGGCGCAGCCCGGGCAGAAGACCGGGGGGCGGCTGGTGTTTAAGAGACTAGCCATGAAGCACCTCCTGTCTGATTCTTTGCGGCTTGATCAGCTCTCCGTTCATCTGTCCCAGGAAGCGGACCGGCTTGTCCGGCAGGATCCGCTGTATCTCCCGGACGTACTGGCCGAGGTTCATCTCCACTACCAGGACCTCCTCGAAGCCTTCGGCCCTGTCCCGGATCAGCTCCTCGGGCACGGGCCAGAGGGTCTTTAAATCCAGAACGCCCACCGGGCCGTGGTCCTTGTTCAGGGCCTGGACCGCGTCCCGGGCCGCCCGGGAGGTCACCCCGTAGCAAAGGACCAGGGTCCGGCCGCTTGAGGGACCGGTCTGCGCATAATAGGTAAAGGACTCGACCTCCTGCTCCAGCTTGGCCCTCAGCCGCTCCTGGTTGTGCTCGATCTGCCCGGGGTCGGTGGTGATGTAGCCGTCCGGCCCGTGGGTGGACGAGGTCTGGCGGACCGGGATCCTGCCTCCCAGGGGCAGAAAATCCGGGGTCAAGCGGTCTTCCGGCTGGGCAAAGGGCAGAAAGGGTCTGTCCGCCGGTGCCTGCCTGCGCTCCTTACGCGGGGGCAGGCTGATCGCTTCCAGATCCACGGCCTCCCTGGTCATGGAGACCTCCTTGTTCGCGGCCAAAAAGACCGGACAGCGGTAGGTCTCGGCCAGGTTGAAGGCCGTGTAGGTCAAGAGGTAGCAGTCCGCGGCGTCCGCAGGGGCCAGGACGATGACCGGCAGGCCGCTGCTTTGGCCCCAGCGCATGAACTGGATATCCCCGTCCGCGCCCTTGGTGGCCGAGCCGGTGGACGGCCCCAAGCGCTGGACATTGACGATGACCAGGGGGATCTCGCTGCCCAGGGCGAAGGAGATCTGCTCGGAGTAGAGGCTGATCCCGGGGCCGGAGGTGGCGGTCATGGCCTTGTGCCCGGCCATGGAGGCCCCCAGGCAGGAGCCGATGGAGGCGATCTCGTCCTCGCCCTGCAGACAGACCCCGCCCCTGGGGGGGAGCAGGCTGAGCATGGTATTGAAGACTGTGGTGGCCGGGGTGATGGGGTACCCGGCGAAAAAGTCGCATCCCGCGGCCAGGGCCCCCCAGCCCACGGCCTCGTTGCCTTCGATGAAACTGCGCG
>JAIPDR010000014.1 GCA_021737615.1 Desulfohalobiaceae bacterium
AGAGCTACGACCCGAAGGCCAAAATCGAGGGTGTGCTCATCCAGAAAATGGCCGATCCCGGGGAAGAGGTCATCCTGGGCATGAACCGCTACCCGATTTTCGGACCGCTGCTCATGTTCGGATTCGGTGGAATCTTTGTGGAGGTCTTCAAGGATGTCCAGTTCAGGCTGGCCCCGGTGGGCAGGAACGAAGCCAGAAGCATGATCAGGGGGATCAAGGGCTACAAGCTGCTGACCGGCTTCAGGGGGAGGGCCAGGGCGGATGTGGAAAAGATCGAGAAGCTCCTGGTCAGCCTCTCGGATATGGCCGTCAATCATCCGGAAATCATGGAGATGGACCTTAATCCCCTCCTGGTGCACAGCCAGGGACAGGGGGCCACCGTGGCCGACTGCCGCATCATTCTGCAGGAGAAGGCAGAAGAAAGTGAAAAGTGAGGAGTGAGGAGGAGAAGAAGCTCGAAGCGCGGTACTCCGCGTTCCGCGTTCCAGACTCCTCACTCCTCACTTTTCACTACTCACTTCTGTACTAACCCCGGACAGAGAGGTTTTCTTGAGCTCGGCCAGCGACCTGCAGACCTCGACCTCGCGCACTCCGGGTATATCTCTGATGGCGGCCACAGTCTTTTGCAGCGGATCATCGTCCTGTCCGTGGACCATCATGTACAGACAACAGGCATCTCCATCCGGATGGGGCCGCTGATAGCAATGGCTTACCGCCGCCAGTTCAGAACCCGCCTGCCCCACCTGCTCGATGGCCTCCTTGTCCGTTCTGACCATAAGCATGGCGTTCACTGCAAAACCCATGGGCTGGTGCCTGACCGAGGCGGCGAACCGCCGGACCTTGCCCTGCTCGATCAAGTCCTTAAGCTTGTCCAGGACCTCCTGCTCAGTCATCTCCAGGGATTCGGCCAGGGATTTGAAAGGCCGGGCCTCCAGCCTGAGGCCTTTGGCCGCGGCATCGATAAACTCACGATCAGAGACCATGTGACAGCTCTCTTCAATGCTTCGGTTTAAGATACAGAGCGCATGCTGCGCCGAATCACCGCTGTAAGTCCGGGAGCATGGACCAGCAAAGCCACTAGCCCAGGGCCTTTTGAAGCTGCGAGACATACTCCTCCACTTCATCCAGGCCTTGAAGCAGAGCCGTGCAGATTCTCCGCCCGTCCAGCATCTCGTAATCGTGGGCCAGCAGATTTCGAAAACCGGCGATTCTGGCAAAGGCGCAGGCGAACTCTGGATCGAGGAGATGATTATCCCCCAAAATGTCAATGGCTTCGGAATAGGTTTGCGGCAGGCGCAAGGATTTGTGCTTTATGACCAGTTCAGCCAGGGCAATGCAGGAATCGGCCATTAAATACAAATAGTGAAGCAAAGCGCCCCGATAGAGAGGATCCGTGTCAAAGCGATCCAGACAATCATCCTGAATGTCTCTGAGCAATCTAACGTATTGCAGAATGCGTCCCTTTTTCTGTTCGATCCGCTCGAGTATCACCCCAGTATCCTTTCCCGCTGCTCCTTGAAATCAATCGCCTTGTGCAGTGTCCGCTGTTCAAACAAGGACCTGACTTCAGGAGCAACATCGTAGATCACCCGCACCTGTGTCATCAGTTCAAAGAGAAGCATATCATTGCTGCAGGTATTCAAGACCAGTACGTCTATTTCATTTTTTCGGGTTGCCCTGGACAGCTCGGTATAGAGCCTCAGTTTCTGATCCAATTCAATGCAGGATGCCGGGAGGTCGAAATAGACCGCAATATCCAGGTCGCTGCCTGGATGCTCCAGAGCCGTTCCATGGGATCCGAAAACATAGGCAAACAGGATTCCGGGTTCAAACTCGGCCAAAACCTGACAGATTGCTTCAGTCAAGCCGCTTTTGCCTGATATACCGATCGCGGGATTATGATGTTGAGACATCAGTTCAGACTCGTACCACCGTTATATAAATCGTCTGTTCACAAGTGTCAAAAAACTGTCAATATATCCGTTTTGCCCCTCCAGACCGCCGGTCTAAAGGGGCAAAACGGATATTAGAGCTCGAATTTGACCCCCAGCTTGAAGGACCTTTGCTGGGGAAGGGTTTTCACCTCTTCCAGGCCTGCCTCCTGAGTCACCTGAGCTATGATCAGATCCCGTTTTTCTTCATTTTCCGCAATGACCGTGAACCAAAAGTTCCAGTCATAATCCCGGAAATAGGCATGGGTGATTTCCGGATAGCCCTCGATAATCTCCCGGATGGCCTCCAGACAGTGCTCTTTGGCCCGGGCCGCCACCAGAACCCCGCTCATGCCCCAGGCCGGATAATTGATGATCGGCCCCAGACGCCGGACAATACCCAGATCCCCCATCCTCCTGACCCGGGCCAGCATCTCGCCTTCACTCAGGCCGAATTCCCGGGCCAGGGCCCGAAACGGCCGTTTGTCCAGGGGAACCCCGGTCTGAATGCGGTTCAGAATCTCCCGGTCCAGGTCATCAAGGACATCGTTCATGATACCACCCATTTTATGCAGCAAAATTAAAGCTTAGTGACTTATCGGTTATTCACTGTAATGAAAAACAAGAAACTTTCGAACCGCCCGCTCGCGGACTCGCTCAAGGCGCAAAGGACGCAAAGGAAGATTTTTTCTCCGGCGGGTGAACGCCGGAGAAAAATCGTGCATTCTCTCTTAAGAGAGAAGGTACGAGAATGCTTCCGTCATTTATCCCGTTAGAGATTGCAAATTTGAGCTTTGCGGTATGCTCTTGGTCAATCACGCCACAAGCGTGATTGATAAGAGCTACCCCGCAAAGCTGAACTCTTTACTTGGCGTACTTTGCGCCTTGAGCGGAGCGGGCGGTTCAATGTGCTCTTTATTCTGTATTGGGTTTGGGCTAAGCCCGCATTTAGGTGTTCAATTCTCCGGAAATCTCTTCCTCGGTCAGGTAACAGGCCGGATCCTCGGCCCAGATGTCATCATACACGGCCTCGGCCCTGGCCCTAAAACCGCCGCGGCAGGTCTCCAGGAACCGGCAGCGGGAGCATTTGCCCTTGACCAGTTCTTCCCGCCGCCGCAAGTTCTCAAGGAATCCGTTTTCTCTGTCCATCCAGATCTCTTCGAAGCTTTGCTCTCGAATATTACCCAGGACCTTCTCCCGCCAGAATTGATCCGGAAGGACATCGCCGTTCCAGGAGACCGAGGCGATGCCCTGCCCCGTGCTCATTGCCCGGTTGGCCCTGATCATCATAAGGATCCTGTCCGCGAGCTCCGGCCGGTTCTTTCTGGCCCAGAGCCAGAGGAAAGGTCCGTCCGCATGGTTGTCCACCGTCAGGATCTCCTTGTCCAGGCCTCTGGCATGCAGCTCCAGGGTCTTCTCAATAATGACCTCCATGGTCTGCCGGGTCTGCTCCGGTGTGAGTTCCGCCTCCCTGATTTCGGAGCCCCGCCCGCTGTAGACCAGGTGGTAGAGACACAGTCTCGGAATCTCCGCCTCGGCCAGAAGCTCGAATATCTGCGGTACCTCCTCAAAATTCTGATTGGTCAAGGTGATTCGAAGGCCGGTTCGGAGTCCTTCGGCCTTGCAGTTCTCAAGGCCCTGAAGGGCATCTTGCCAGGCCCCCTTGACCCGTCTGAAGCGGTCGTGGGTGGCTTCCATTCCATCGAGGCTGACCCCCACATAGCCCATGTTGCAGCCGGCCAGCTCCCGGGCCAGGTCCCTGCTGATCAGGGTCCCGTTGGTGGAGACCGTGGTCCGCATCCCCCTGCCGGAAGCATGGTGGATGAGCTCGAACAGGTCTTGCCGCAGCATGGGTTCTCCTCCGGAAAAGAGCATGACCGGACAGCCGAATGCGGCGCAGGAGTCGATCATGGCTTTGGCCTCGGCTGTGGACAGCGTGTCCTCGCTCTCTTTGAGCGTGGCCTGGGCGTAACAGTGCATGCAGTGCAGATTGCATCGCTGCAGGCAATTATAGACCACGATGGGCCTGTTCCTCGCGGCAGGGGTCGCTGACCCGTCTTTGCCGTAGCGAAGCTCGTCAGAAGGTTCTTTTTTATCGATCAAGAGCTTGCTGATGCCGATCATTATCTATACCATCCTGCGAAGATAATATGAAAAATCTACAGATTGACCCGTAAATATTGCAACAAAGTCTGCTTGTCCCTGCCTTTCATAACCTTCCGGAAGACAGACAAGGTCAAGCAGCATATCACAGATCCAAAAAGGCCTCAATTTCCGGGACGCAGTCCATGAAATCGGCTTCCTCTTCCGGATTGCCCTGTACATTTTCCTCTCTAGCCGCGCCGATCCGGATATCGATGGTCAGGCCCCGGCTTTGGCAATAGTTCTCCAGAGAGGATTTGGGTCTGGAGGCGACGAGCAGACCGCCCCGAGACCCGGCCCAGGCAAAATGGGGACCGTCCCCGCCGCTGTCGCCGACGACCACGAGCTTTCCCTTTGCTATCCGGAAATCGGCCATGGCCTTGGCCGTATTTTGACCCTTGTCCTCGATCTCCAGAAGCGGATAGAAGCGGTCCGGATCGCTCCCGCTCTCTGGAAAGCACAGCATGGGATGGGCCGAAACCGCGGCAACCCGGGGCAGGAGATCTTTGGCCAAGACCCGCTGGAAAAAGCCATAGAAGGCGGTGGTGTTGATCAGAAACAGGATATCGTGCTCCCGGCACCAGTCAATGAACCGGGGCACGCCTTTGTAGGTGCAAAAAGAGTCCTCCAGATAGGCGTCGATCTGTTCAGCGGTCAGCTCAGATGGCAGAAGCGAATATAGCTCCTGCAGGGCCCGGCTCAGGGGAATCTCGTTGCCGGTATAGCGCTTGAATATCGACATGAGCGAAGATTCCAGGCCGGGATAATGATAGAGGATCGGGTCAAAGGGCCCGGTCGGAGCCAGACATTCGTTCCAGTCAGAGGAGACAATGGCTTTGTAGTTTGACATTTCTTTTTTGGTGAATTATTGGTTAAGCGGTATTTGTAATTTGAAATTTCATGTTATTAAAATAAGTTGGAAACTTAGAAATGATAAATTACAGGCAGACCCGCTTCGAGATAACGAAAAATTAAATTTCACTGGAGGATAAACATGGCCAGGACCAGCATCAAAGTCCTTTGTGAAAACACAGCGGCCAGCCCCCTGGGTATCATGGGAGAACACGGGTTTTCAGTTCTTATCGAAAAAGACGATCAAAAAATCATGCTTGACACCGGCCAGGGTCTGGCCCTGGAAAACAACGCCAAGAGAATGGGGGTGGACCTGTCAGAGATCATGACCATCGTCTTGAGCCACGGGCACTACGATCACACCGGGGGACTGCCGGCCGTCCTCTACCCCCCGCGAGGTGTTCGGATCGTGGCCCACCCTGATATTTTCTCCGCCAAATACGCCGAACTGCAGACAGCGCAGGGAACTGCGACCCCTTTTATCGGGATGAGGTTCAAGAAGGAGTATCTGGAACACTCCCTGGGGGCCGAGTTCGACTTGAGGACGGAGCCTGTGGAAATAGCCCCGGGGATCCTTTTTTCAGGAGAAGTCCCCAGGGAAACAGAATTCGAAAAACCGGACTCCAGGCTCAAGGTGGAACAGGCGGGCGAGCTGGTGCCCGATCCGCTCAAAGATGACGCCAGCATCCTGGTGGAGACCGGCTCCGGACCGGTCGTCCTCCTGGGATGCGCCCATTCCGGAATGATCAACACCTTGAACCACCTGTCCCGCCTGTCCGGGCACAAAACATTCCATGCCGTCATCGGAGGCACCCATCTCGGGTTCATGGGAGAACCGGTCCCGCAATTCGAACAGTCCATGGACGAGCTGGAGGCCTTCCGGCCCGACCTCGTCGCCGTCTCCCACTGTACCGGCCAGAAAGGGGCGGCCCTGTGTTGCAAGCGGTTTGGGGAGCGTTTCGCCTTTGCCTCGGCCGGCTGGAGCTACAGCTGCTAGATAGGGTTCCAGGTTCACGGTTCACGGTTGCAGAAAAAAAGAAGTTCACAGCTCCAGCCGGCCGATCTCCGACGTCCTTCTTCCCTCTTCACCCTATGCTCTATACCCTATGCTCTATGCTTCTTCACCCCAGATTATCCCGCTGCCACTGCCAGATCGGATCAAATGAATCTTCATCTCGCAAATCTTGAAGCTGCTCCAGGGCCCGGTCCAGATCGGTCCGCTCCCTGATCCGGGTCTGGAGGGTGAAGCCGTTGGCTTCAAAATGCTGCTCAGGCAGGATCCTCCAGACACTCTTTTTCCCGAGATCATCCTGCAAGGCTTTAAAGCCCTGCTCCAGGCCGGCCAGGACCGGGTACCTGATGCTGTAAGCCCGCTGCAGGAGGTGCTTCTGCATGTCATTGGGCGATAGGTCCTTTTGCAGGATATCGAGCAGCCCCTCCCTCTGAACGAGCCGGGCAGTCGAGACCCGGTCTCGTTTTGCGCTTTCCCGGGTCCAGGTCAGAAAATTCCTGGCCTTGTTCCAGGACCAGGACAATGATTCGAAAAAGGAAATAAAGGATTCGCGGTCATCAAGGCAGACAGAGGCCAGGAGCGGACCGGCCTCGAAAGGAACCCTGCCCTTTTTTAAGGCCCGAACCCAGAAACCCTCCAGAAAGAGCCACTTCTCTACCTGATCGAGCACCTTTCCTGAAACAAACCCTCTGAGCTCCTCTTCCAAAAAGCCCCGGACCTCCTCCGTTTTGAGCTGCGTCTGAAAGAACCGGGCGCAGCTGACCAGCCCGGCCCCGGACGGCCGTTGATAGAGATTGGCATGCAGGTACAGGCGCCCCTTGCGGAAATCGTCCCCGACAACGAACCTGACCCAAACCGGCCTGCCCAGTTCCTTACAGGCCAGAAGCCTCTTGTATCCGGAGACAAGCCGGATCCCACCCCCCTCTTCAGCCGCCAGGACCGGTTCCAGCTGCCCCAACTGTTCAAGACTCCGGGTCAGACGGGAATCCGGCGCTCCGGACCAGAACAGCCAGGCCCCGGCGGCCTCGATCCTGTGGGGATCGATCCAGGCCTCTTCAGATGTCATTCGTTTCAAATTCATCTCTAAAGTTTGAAATTACGTTTCCCAAATTGACAGACCATCCGGCCGTCATTTATGATAACGACAAAGACAAGCACCGAATCAACGCCAACCACCACGGAGCACACGATGAATGATCAGGTCAAACTTTACTCCTTAAGCACCTGCAGTCACTGCAAATCGACAAAACGCCTTCTGGATGAATGCAATGTCCAATACGACGTGACCGACGTGGACCTCCTGGCAGGCGAAGAACGGGCCGCCATCCTGGAAGACGTCAAGAGCCTGAATCCCAAATGCTCCTTTCCCACCATCAAGATCGGCGACAAGGTCATCATCGGCTACAAGGAACAAGAGATCAAGGATGCCCTCGGCCTGGGAGAATCCTGACCGCCATTTCATGGCCGGTTCCCGAGGGAAAGCAGAACATTGCCCGCGAATCACTCGAAAGAGCACGAAAAAAGGCAACTTTTTGGTCTTGAAACAAACATGCCTTTCTTTTCGTGTCATTACCCGTGATTCGCGGGCATTTTTCTTTTCAGCGCAGAAACTCCCGGAAGGCCAGGCAGGTGGCGTAGAGATCGACCTTGCTGCTGACCTCAAAGGGGCTGTGCATGCCCAGGACGCCGGGCCCGAAGTCGATGATGTCCATGCCGTAGACAGCCAGGAATTTGGCCACGGTGCCTCCGCCGCCTGAATCCACTTTCCCCAGTCCGGCCATCTGCCAGGGGATGCCGGCTGTATTGAGCATGTTCCTGAGCCAGGCCACATACTCGGCCGTGGCCTCGCTGGAACCCACCTTGCCCCGGTGTCCGGTGAATTTGCAGAAAACCGGTCCATAGCCCAGCTTGGAGGAATTGAGAGCATCGTGCAGATCCTGGTAGTCCGGATCGATGGAGCCGTGGACATCGGCGGACAGGGCTCTGGCCTGTCTGAGCACCAGGCTGGGATCCGTATCCGGCTCCCAGGCCCGCACCAGATCCTTGAGGGTGTACTCCAGAAAAAGGGACTTGGCCCCGGTGGCCCCTTCCGATCCGATCTCCTCCTTGTCCCAGAAGATGACGATCTGGGTCTGCTCGGGTTCGGTCTCCGCCAGAAAGGCCTCAAAAGCGGCAAAGACACAGATCCGGTCGTCCTGGCCGTAGCCGCCCACGAGGGATCCGTCCAGCCCGGCGGATCTGGCCTGTCCGGCCGGTACGATCTGCAGCTCGGCGCTGTACAGGTCCTCTTCGATCAGGCCGTAGCGCTGGTAGAGCAGCTCCAGGATCTTGGTCTTGAACCGTTCCTTTTGCTCCGGCTGGGACTTGTCCTCCCCGGTCTCTGCTTTGGCCGACGGGGTGTTGCCCAGAAGGACATTGAGCTTTTCCGCCTCAAAGGCGTCCGACACCTTCTGTTCGTTCTGCTTGTAGGCCAGGTGCGGCAGGAGATCGGTGATGACCAGGACCGGATCAACGGGGTCCTCGCCTATGCAGATCTCTACGCAGGCGCCGTCCGCCTTGACCACCACGCCGTGCAGGGCCAGGGGCCTGGACAACCACTGATACTTGCGGATCCCTCCGTAATAGTGGGTCTTGGCCAGGGCCAGGTCGCAGGCTTCGTACAGGGGATGCTGCTTGAAATCCAATCTGGGGGTATCGGCATGGGCCCCCACGATCCGCACTCCATGCTGCAGCGAGCGTCTGCCCTTCCTGGCCATGACAACGGTCTTGTCCTTGGCGGTCTCAAAGAAACAGGGAGCCGTCACGTCCTTGGCGAAACCGGCTTCCTCCAGCCGGGCCCGAACCCAGTTGACTGTTTCCCGCTCTGTTTTGCAGCTGCTTAGAAAGTCGATATACTTGTCCGCAAGCTCATGTATCTTTTTCCTTTCGTCCTCAGACGCATAAACATCCCAGCCGTTTCTGGGTTTGTGGGCTATGTTATTCTGCATGTATTCTCTCCTGCTGATTTATTCTTTAAAGAGAAAGTTCCAGGTTCACGGACAAGAGGTTAAGAGGGTTCACGGTTCACGGTTCACGGTTGCAGAGTAAACGAGGCAGCATTCCAGCATCTCTGCCACTCGTAGGAAACTACATTTGTTTTCAAAAAAAGCAGACCTGCTATTGAAAAGGGATTCTTCACTCGCCCCGGTTCAATGCGCTCCGCTTCAGAGATTGAACTGGGCCGGCAGACTCGTTCAGAATGACAGAGAGTGGTGAGCCTTGCAAAACCTCATCGTAAGGTATTGAAGTTTCTCCCTCAATCAAACTGGCGTCCGCGGCCAGCGGCAGGGCTGACTACTGACCACTTCCCATCACTCCTCACTCCTCACTCTCTACTGACAGTGCCTGCCTGAAGACATCCACCACCAGGGCGGGCTCGCCTTTCCTGAGGGTCCTTGGATCCAGGCAGAAACAGTCCTGCTCCACCCGGCCCACCAGGGGAGGATCGGTCCTGAGCAGGGACCGGCGGAGCCGGTCCCTGCTCAGCTCCTGCCTGGGCCGGAGGCAGACCAGCCAGGTCTTCAGGTCGACCTCCGGGCTGGCTCCGCCGCCCACTCTGGAGGCGTCGGCCCGGGTGCTCACTTCAAAGCGCTCCCCGAGCTCCTTCTTCATCCTGGCGGCCAACTGCGACGCCCTGGCCTTCAGGGTCTTTGGATCGAGCCCGATCATCTCCAGGGTCGGGATCTCCCGCCGGGCCAGGTCCGAATCGAGGTACAGCCGCAGGGTGGCCTCCAGGCCGGCCAGGGTCATCTTGTCGATCCGCAGGGCCCTGTTCAGGGGGTTCTTTTTGATTTTTTGAATATACTTATCCTGGCCGAGGATGATCCCGGCCTGAGGGCCGCCCAGGAGTTTGTCCCCGCTGAAGGTCACCACCGCAGCCCCCCCTCTGAGGACGGAATCCACGGTGGGTTCGTCAAAACCGTAGATCCCGCTGAAACGATGCAGATTGCCGCTGCCCAGATCCTCCAGGACCGGCAGTTCATACCGCTCTCCCAGGGCCGCCAGATCCTTTAGCGGTACCTCTTTCTGAAAGCCCACGATACGGTAATTCGAAGTGTGAACCCGCAGCAAAGCCGCGGTCTGCTCTGTGATGGCCTGCTCATAATCATAAAGATGGGTCCGGTTGGTGGCCCCGACCTCCTTCAAGACCGCCCCGCTCTTGGCCATGACATCCGGAATCCTGAATGAGCCCCCGATCTCGACCAGCTGTCCCCTGGAGACGATCACCTCCCGCTTTTTGGCCAGGGTGTCCAGCATGAGGAGCACGGCCGCGGCGTTGTTGTTGACCACCAGTCCGGCCTCGGCTCCGGTCAGGCTGCAGAGCAGCTCCTCGACCAGGGAGTAGCGGCTGCCACGCTTGCCGGTCTCCAGGTTAAACTCCAGGTTGGAATAATAGCGGCAGGCGCTCTCAACCGCCTCGATCGCGGACTCGGCCAGCAGGGACCTGCCCAGGTTGGTGTGGACCACCACTCCGGTGGCATTGATGACCCGCCTGAACCTGGGCCTGGACTTTTCTTTGATGTAGATCAGCAGATCCTGCTTCAAGCGGCCGGGCTCAAGCTCTTCTTCTGCTGTCATCCTCCCCTGGCGGATTGCCTCCCGGCATTTGTCCAGAAAGGCATTGACCAGTTCCTTGACCAGGGGCCTGGGCAGCCCGGAAACCTCCTTCTCACTCTCCACCAGCTGCAGCAGGCGGTCAACGGAAGGGATATGGCGAAACAATGACGACACGCGAACTCCTGAATACGTCTCAAGTGTAATCCTGCGAGTGCAGGGCCGTTTCAGCGGCATTACACCGGGTAAATCAAGTGAGGTTTTGCGAACTGTTGTTACCAGAAATTTTTTATTTGCTATACCTGAAGTTGGCCCTAAAGGTGCCCGTGTCGTACAAGATTTCTCAGAGGTCTCAATAAGGCCGAATATTAGGGCAAGCAATGCCAGCTTCTGGTAGAAAGTCGGATCTTGACCAAAGCGGTCACAATGGATATAAAAGACTGACCGGGCGCCAGTAGCTCAGTAGGATAGAGCAACGGCCTTCTAAGCCGTCGGCCGGGGGTTCGAATCCTCCCTGGCGCACCACTTCCTCTCTGCGCTGTTTTGTGCAACAACCTGGAAAAAACGACTTCACCCGCGTTTTTCCTTCAACAACCAGACGAAAGTTTTCGTTGCACTCCCAGTCAAAGGGTCATTTCGAGCAGGACTCAACCTACCTCTTCAGAACTCGTTTGTCACGAAAAAATTGGAGGCCGCAGCCGGTTTTCATCCAGATTACAAGCCAATGCAGTATCGCTACTATCCATTGGCTGTTTGGCAGTCTCTTGGCTGGCCCGGGAGTCGGGGATCGAAAAGATGAGGTGAAAAAGGAAGCAGGATATGGGTGGGATAAAGCTTTCTCCGATGGCACGCAACAGTATTTTCGACATGCTCGGCCCTTCCTGAACAAGTCGACACTGCCAGGGCTTGAAGCTACCCTGATTGTTCTTGATTCCCTTCAGACGGATGTCTTATATCCAGGCCTGCAGAAACCTGTCGAATCGCCTCCAGCCTCTGAGCTGCCCACAGACAATACCTGGCCAGCAGCTCCTGTTCCTGCTGCGTCCACTCCCTTTCATGCGGGCAGAGCAGAATACGCTGGGCCGCAAAGATTGCCTGATCTCTCAACGTCTTGTCTAAAGGCAAATGGGTCAAGTGCCTCCTCAATCCGACGATGGCTGATTGGCTCATGATTGACCTCCAACTTTTAATGGACCAAGTGCTCCTTCAAAGCCCGGATCAGGTTACTAAGTGCTTGGACGAAAACCCACCCATCTACTTCGGCACTGCATAATTTTGAAATCCTCGTGTATTGGAATACACTGCGGTTTCAAAATTTATTGTTCCTCGTATCCAGGCAAGTTTACGTCCAAGCACCGTTTTCGCTCAGACACTACTTAAGACGGCTTACAAAACTCTGTATCCGTCTTTTGCCGGCCCAGTCCGGAACAGGAGCGCTCCCGACCCGATGAAAAGACCGATGTTCAGTCCTTGGACCGGTCCGATTCTATGTTCTTGCCTTTTGGTTCAGGCAGGAGCTCTTCCGGGATTCCCAAATCGATCAGCTTCTGCAAGGCATCAGGATGCCGTCTTTTTCCGTTCAGCAAAAAGCTGATATACGAGGGCGAAAATCCTGTCTTTCTGGCCAGTTCATTTTTGGCGATCCCGTGGAGGGACAACCAGGCATTCAACCTTGCTTGACGACTGAACTTCTTTGAGTTAATGTATAAACCGTTATCCATAAGCAGTGCCGGACTCATTACCCCGTGCTGGCTAGCGATCACCTGGTTTGAACCTGAAGGTTGGCTCGAACCACCCCTGAGCGGGATGTTCCATAATCTCCTGATACAGGCCTTTGACTCTGAAATGATTTATTTTGCAAATAAACCCGGTGGTCCCTGCCGGATAGTGGCTTGCACAAAGAGAGTTCAGGGCCGTCTTGGACAGACTCGCCCGCCAGGTGATCGATAAAAAAGGAAAAAACCGTCTTGGCAGCCTGAGTGATTATCCCGAGAGTAGCGTAAGGCCATGTGCCTGGAAACCGCTTTTGAATTTTTCCTGTTTTTCCAGACTTGCTGCGCCTTGTGTCAATAATTAAACTTATTTTTAGAAAATGTCTACCTTTTTTTAGAAAAAAATTGGAAAAATCTAAAAATAACATAATTGGTCTGAGATTAAAGACTTTTATAAAAAAAATTTTTGGAAGCGTCAAAAAACTTTGTGTTGAACTGCAGAGAAATGAAAAGGCCATTTACTCCTACACAGGAGGATCAGCCTATCCAGCCTTTGATTTGATTTTACAGTTAGTCCAGAAGCATGACCTCAATCCGACCTGGTTTTTCACCGGGGAAGGGGAAATGCTGCTCTCGGAACAGAATCGGAAAGTGATGGAAGGGGCTGCGGCCTATGAAACTGAAAGAGCCCGGGAAGAAAGAGAATATAAGGAACGGCTGCAGTCTCAGTTTTCCCTGGCCGATTTTATGTGCAGTCAACTTCGCCAGGTCAATGCCCCTGAAGAAACGATCCAGCAGGTCCTTTACAACATCGCTGCCGACCCAAACCAGCAGTTCCCGCAGCCGTCCAGGATCTCCGAGTCCAAAGCGGAATACAACCGGGAAGGCGAAAAGCGGCGGAAAAAAAACGGCAACAGCTCAGGATAAACCTGTTTTACCAAAAAAACCGGAAAGGCCGTCTTCATGAAGACGGCCTTTCCGGTTCGCGTGTGGTTC
Organism: Desulfohalobiaceae bacterium; assembly: GCA_021737615.1. Lineage (GTDB taxonomy): Bacteria > Desulfobacterota > Desulfovibrionia > Desulfovibrionales > Desulfothermaceae > JAABTT01. The sequence goes on from JAIPDR010000014.1 coordinate 13,239, forward strand.
TTTGTCCTTTGCAGTTATTAACGGTCAAACCTCCTGGGTTTGGCTTCGTTAACCTTCAAGGTCCTCCCTCCGAAATCAGTGCCATTCAAATTTTCGATAGCCTCATCCGCGCCTGTCTCCATCTCCACAAAACCGAACCCCCTGGGTCTGCCTGTTTCCCGGTCCTGAATCAGATTCACGGACTCAACCTGGCCATACTGGGCCATCAGTTCACGGACGTCCTCTTCAGAAGAGGAAAAAGGCAGGTTCCCGACATACAGCTTCTTCATACTCCAAAAACTCCTGAAATAAAAATAATAACAACTCCGCCCTTCCAAAAGCGAAGACTGGATAATAATACACGTCAGCTGTAAAATGTCAAGCCCTAAAATCAATCCTTGGCTTGCAAAAGAAAATCTAGTATTGAGTCTGTCATGTCAACGTTTGCAGCTGACCCTCAAGAAGAAGAGGCCCCTAAACGTTTTCTGACCAGGACCCTGGACCTGGGCGGCCTGAAGATCGGCGGCAGGGGCCCCATAAGGGTCCAGAGCATGACCAATACCGACACCAGGGATGTTCAAGCCACCCTCGACCAGGTCAACGACCTTGCCGGCAGGGGTTGCGAAATCGTGCGCCTGGCGGTACTCGACCAGGAAGCTGCTTCGGCCCTTAAGGAGATCAGGAAAAAAGCCCTGGTTCCCCTGGTGGCCGATATTCATTTCGACCATCGCCTGGCCCTGCAGGCCCTGCAGGCCGGTATCGACGGACTGCGGATCAACCCCGGAAACATTGGTTCAGAATGGGCCGTGGCCGAAGTGGTCCGGGGAGCCAGGGAGCGGAAAGTGCCGATACGTATCGGAGTCAACAGCGGGTCCATAGAAAAGGAGCTGCTGGCCAGATTCAAGGGCCCTACCCCGCAGGCCATGGTGAAAAGCGCCTTGAAGCACATAAATCTTCTGGAGAAACACGATTTTCAGGAGATCAAGGTCTCCTTGAAATCCTCTTCCGTGCTTAAGACCCTGGCAGCCTATCGCCTCCTGGCCCAGAAGAGCGACTACCCGCTCCACATCGGGATCACCGAGGCCGGAACCCTGCTCAGGGGTACGGTCAAAAGCAGTGTCGGCATCGCCCTGTTGCTCTGGGAAGGACTCGGTGACACCCTGCGCGTCTCTTTGACCGGTGACCCCAGGGACGAGGTCCTGGCGGCCTGGGAGATACTGCGCAATCTCGGACTCAGGGCCAGAGGCCCTGAGATCATCTCCTGCCCCACCTGCGGCCGGACCGAAATCGATCTCATCACCCTGACCAGGGAAGTGGAGCGATTTCTGCAGCCGGTCTCCGAGATCTTCAGCGTGGCAGTCATGGGCTGTGTGGTCAATGGGCCTGGAGAAGCCAGGGAGGCGGACATCGGGATTGCCGGAGGCAGAGGAAACGGCATAATCTTCCGCAAAGGCAGGGTCATCCGCAAAGTTCCTGAAGATAGATTGCTGCCAGCCTTCAAACAGGAGCTGACGGCTTTTCTGAAGGAGCGCGGCGCTGAGCTCGCGGATCTATGACCAGCGGTCAGGGGTCAGCCCTGCCTCTGGCAGTGCTGACCTATAACTATTTTTTTTTTGTTAAAATACACAACAACACTATTATACTGTAGATATAGAATAGAATCCACAACTGCCAGTTTGATCAGAGTAGAAAATAAGGCTCTCCTCTGCAACTGTGAACCGTGAACCCGAAACCGCGAACCTTATCAAGGTGAAACATGAGACTCAGCAAGTACTTTCTGCCCACCCTGAAAGAAAATCCGACTGAAGCGGAAGTCGTCAGCCACCGCCTCCTGGTCAGATCCGGCATGATCCGCAAACTGACCTCGGGAATTTACACTTATCTGCCCCTGGGGCTGAGAGGCATCAACAAGACCGCGGACATCATCAGGGAGGAACTGAACAGGGCCAACTGTATGGAAGTCTTGATGCCCATGGTTCAGCCGGCTGATTTGTGGCGGCAGACGGGCCGCTGGAATGAATACGGCAAGGAACTGCTGCGTTTGAAAGACAGACACTCCAGGGATTACTGCCTCGGTCCCACCCATGAAGAGGTCATCACCGACCTGGTCAGACGGGAGGTCGGCTCCTACAGACAGCTACCCCTCAATCTCTATCAGATCCAGACCAAGTTCAGGGATGAAATCCGGCCCAGATTCGGGCTGATGCGCTGCCGGGAATTCATCATGAAGGACGCCTACTCCTTTGACCGGGACGAGGCCGGGGCGGAAGATACCTATAAGGGGATGTTCAAGGCCTACACCCGCATATTTCAGCGTCTGGGGCTCGATTTTCGCTCGGTTCAGGCCGACTCCGGGGCCATCGGCGGCAGTTTTTCACATGAATTCATGGTCCTGGCGGATACAGGGGAAGACACCATAGCGGTCTGCACCAAATGCGATTTTGCCGCCAATCTGGAAAAGGCCCCGGTCCATGCCCCGCGGGCCGCCTCCGTCGAAGACTGCCCTGATTTGGAAATGGTTGAGACACCGGGCATGCACACCGTCCAAAAAGTTGCTGATTTTCTCCAGATTGCCCCCGGGAAAGTCATCAAGACCCTGCTCTTTGCTGCCGACGGCGAGCCTGTGGCCGCCTTGATTCCCGGCGATCGGGAGCTTAATGAGGTCAAACTGAAAAACCACCTCCGGGTGACGGAGCTCGATCTGGCCACCCCCGAACAGGTCCGGGAATGGTCCGGGGCCGAAGTCGGATTCGCCGGTCCCAAAGATTTAGAGATCAGGACGATTATCGCCGACAACCTGCTCTTGAAGGAAAAGGACTGGGTCACCGGGGCCAATCAAAAGGACATGCACTTAAGGCACGTGGACCTGGAAAGGGATGTCTCTGTCCGGGAATACGCGGATCTGGTCAATATCGTCGAGACCGATCCCTGCCCTGAATGCGACGCAGATATCCGTTTCCACAAAGGGATCGAGGTTGGCCATATCTTCAAGCTCGGAACCAAATACAGCCGGGCTCTGGAGGCCCTTTTCCTGGACGACCAGGGAAACGAGCAGGAGATGATCATGGGCTGTTACGGCATCGGGGTCGGCCGCCTCCTGGCCGCGGCCATCGAGCAGAACCACGATGAAAGCGGAATCATCTTCCCCCCTTCCATTTCGCCGTTTGAGCTCGTAATTATTGTGGTCAACGCCAAGGATCAACATGTCCTCGGCAAGGCCGAAGAACTCTATGCCCGGATCCAGGAACTGGACATCGACGTCCTGCTTGACGACCGGGAAGAACGACCCGGCTTCAAATTCAAGGACGCCGACCTGGTGGGCTACCCCATGCAGCTCATTATCGGGGCCAGGGGGATCGAGAAAAACGTGGTGGAGGCCAAGGACCGCAAGACCGGGGAACGGATTGAACTGCCCCTGGAAGAATTCAGGGCGGCCTTTGAGGACTTCCGCTCCCGGGTCTGGCAAGGCTGGGGGCTATAGGATTGAAGATTGAAGATTAGAAATGGACATAATATCGAAATTCGAAGCACGAAATTCGAATTTCGTGCTTAGAATTTATCATATTTAAAATATAGATACTTACGGGAGAAATAAATTGCGAAAATGCCAAAATAAACAGCTTCGAGGATCTGGATTTCCAAATAATGAAAGCCTCAATTTATGACGACCGTAAGTATAATGTCTCATATCTTCACAGTCCGCGAACTGACCACCGCAGTCAAGGATGTCCTGGAGAGCGAATTTCCCTTTGTCTGGGTCAAGGGTCAGGCCGGAAACATCTCCAGACCCGGTTCCGGACACCTCTATTTCAGCCTCAAGGACCAGGATTCGGTCTTAAGCTGCGTCTGGTTCAAATCAAACCAGACTGCAGCCCCCAATACACTGCCGGACAGGCTGCAGACCGGACAGGCCCTGCTCTGCGCCGGAAGGATAGCGGTCTACGCCCCCAGGGGGACCTACCAGCTCATCGCCGAACTGGTCCAGGACCAAGGCACGGGCAACCTGCACCTCGAATTTGAAGCCCTGAAGAAGGATCTGGCCAGGCAGGGCTATTTCGACCGGGACCGCAAGAAAAACCTGCCGGCCAATCCCCTGCGGGTCGGTGTCGTTACCTCGCCCAGCGGAGCCGCGATCCGGGATTTCCTCAAGGTCGGCCACACCAGGGGACTGCCCGCCACGATCAGGATATATCCCTGCCTGGTCCAGGGCGAGACCGCTGCCGAGACCATTGCCTCGGCCCTGGAGCAGGCCAACCTTGAAGGCTGGGCCGAAGCCCTGGTCCTGATCCGGGGGGGAGGCTCCCTGGAGGATTTATGGTCGTTCAACACGGAAACAGTAGCCAAGGCCCTGTTTACATCAAAAATTCCAGTCATCACCGGCATCGGGCACGAAACCGATCAGACCATCGCCGGTCTGACCGCCGATTGCAACGGGTCCACCCCGACCCACGCCGCCCAGCTCATCTGGCCGGAACGGGATCAGATCGCCCAGCGTATCGACGAGCTGGAAATCTCCTTGCTCAAATCCAGGCGGCAGTTCTTCAGAAGCAAAAGACAAGGCCTGCTTGAGCTCGAACAGGGCCTGTCCTGGCTTTCACCAGGCCGTCATCTGAAAAGGCTCGAGGAGCGAAACGGCTCGGCAGTCCAGGAGCTCAAGCGGGCCGGGGAGCTGTTTTTACAGCAAAAATCAGGGTCCCTGGTTGATAGCACGGTTGGGTTGTCCAGGACCTTTCCCGCCAGCCGGTGGGATCTCCTGGAACAGAGGGTTGAACAGCTCGCGCAGAGGCTCCTTAGCGCGGAGCAATTGTTTTGCCGGAACAAGGAAACGCCCCTGGAACGCCTGAAGGTCGCCCTGGATGGCCTGAACCCCTACTCCCCTCTGCAGAGGGGATACAGTCTGGTCAAGAAGAAAAGCGACGGCGCCATCCTGCGCTCATCGAGCCAGGTAGGGCCCGGGGAGCATCTGGATATCCGGACCGAGAAAGACCACATCCCGGCAAAAGTGATCGAATAAGTCAAGTTTCTGTTATTTTTTGCCGCAATACACAACATTCTTTTTTTCACTTGTGAATCTCTATTGTTATGCCCAAAAAAACAAAAAGCTTTGAAGAGCAGCTAGCCAGGCTCCAGGAAATCGTCTCCGCCCTTGAAAAAGGGGACCTTCCTCTGGAAGAGGGGGTGGCCCTGTTCCAGGAAGGGAGCAAGCTGGCCAAATCCTGCCGGGAACAGCTCAAACAGGCCAAACACAAAGTTCAGGTCTATTCCAACGGCATACTCGAGGACTTCGGACCGCTGGACCAGGAAAAGGAGCCCGGTGATGATCAAACAAAGACTTGACGAATATCGCACACCCATAGAAGAGGTCCTGCAGAACTGCCTTCAGGAGGAGGGGGTTCCGGGAGAACTCCTGGAATCCATGAGCTACAGCCTGCAGGCCGGCGGCAAGAGAATCAGGCCTGTCCTCTGTCTGGCCTGGGCGGAGCTTCTGGGGCAAAAGAGGGAGAAAGTCCTCTGGTTCTGCACCTCCCTGGAACTCATCCACACCTACTCCCTGATCCACGACGACCTCCCGGCCATGGACAACGACGACCTCCGGCGGGGCAAACCGTCCAATCACATCCGATTCGGTGAAGCAGCGGCCATCCTTGCCGGAGACGGCCTGCTGACCAGGGCCTTTTCCATGATGCTTCAGACCGACCTTTCTCCCGGAGCCGTCCTGCAGGCGGCCGCTCAAATCTCCAGAGCCGCCGGCCCGGCGGGCATGGTCGGAGGGCAGGTCCTGGACATGGTCCTGACCGGCAACAACAAAAAGGAACTAGAAGACCTCAAAGAGATGCACTCCCTGAAAACAGGAGCCATGATCAAAAGCAGCTGCCTGGCCGGGGCCATTCTGGCCGGAGGCAGTCAAGACGATCTGTTGAGGGCTGGAGAATACGGGGCTTCTCTGGGACTCGCTTTCCAGGTAGCCGATGACATCCTGGACATCACCGGAGATCAGACCAAGCTGGGCAAACCGGTTGGCAGCGACCAGGCCAGGGACAAACTGACCTATCCGGCTCTCCTGGGCCTGGATGAGAGCCGGACATTGGGACTGGAAATGGTCGCCAGGGCTGTGCGGGCCATCGAGCCCTACTCCGGAGACCGGGCGGATTTCCTGAAGGATCTGGCCCGATACATCATGGACAGGGTGGAGTAGGCATGAAGACAGCCGTACTGGAACGCATCGTCTGCCCTGCGGACATCCAGAATCTTTCCATCAAGGAAATGGAGATCCTGGCCGAAGAACTCCGGGAGCTGATAATCAGCACCATCTCCAAGACAGGTGGACATCTGGCCCCCTCCCTGGGGGTAGTGGAGCTGACCCTGGCCATCCTCAATCTTTTCAATCCCGACAAGGACAAGATCATCTGGGACGTGGGGCACCAGGCCTATGCCTACAAGATCCTGACCAAGAGGCGGGAGCTGTTTTCCACCATCCGGCAGTATCAGGGCCTGAGCGGGTTCCCCAGCCCAAAGGAATCAGGATACGACCACTTCGGAGTGGGGCATTCCTCCACCTCCATTTCAGCAGGATTGGGCCAGGCCGTGGCCAGAGACCTTCTCGGCCGGAATCACAAGGTTCTGGCCGTGATCGGGGACGGATCAATGACCGCGGGCCTGGCCTATGAGGGCCTCAATCAGGCCGGCGGCCTGGACAAGGACCTGGTAGTGGTCTTAAACGACAACGAGATGTCCATCTCCAAGAATGTCGGGGCTCTGTCCTCTTTCTTCAGCAGGAAACTGGCTGATCAACGCTACCTGCGCTTTCGGGAAGACCTGAAATCCTGGCTGGAGCAGGTCCCGCGCATCGGGGAAGAGCTTGTCAACTACGCCCGCAAGAGCGAAGACTCCCTGAAGAGCTTCTTCACTGCAGGCATGCTCTTCGAAGCCTTCAAATTCACCTATGTCGGGCCCATCAACGGCCACAACCTGCGCCAGCTGCTCAAGGTCTTTGAACAGGTCCGGAACTTGAAGGGGCCGGTTCTGATCCACACCCTGACCACCAAAGGCAAAGGCTACCAGCCGGCGGAAAAGAACCCGACCTTTTATCATGGAGTCGGTTCTTTCAAACCGGAGACAGGGGAACGCTGGAAAAAGAAGTCGGATCTGCTGCCGAACTACAGCAAGGTCTTTGGCGAAAGCCTCTGCCGCCTGGCCAGGGAACGAAAGGACATCCTGGCCATCTCTGCGGCCATGCCCGAAGGTACGGGGCTGGACTGCTTCCGGGAGGAATTCCCGGACAGGTTTTTCGACGTCGGCATCTGTGAACAGCACGCCGTGACCTTTGCCGCCGGGTTGGCCACCCAGGGCTTCAAACCGGTGGTGGCCATCTATTCCACTTTTCTGCAGCGTTCCTTCGACCAGTTGATCCACGACGTCTGTCTCCAGGAACTGCCGGTCACTTTCTGTCTGGACCGCGGGGGGCTGGTCGGCGAAGACGGAGCGACCCACCACGGGGCCTTTGATCTCAGTTACCTGCGCCTGATTCCCAACCTGACCCTCATGGCTCCCAAGGACGAACCCGAACTCCAGGCCATGCTGCTCACGGCCCTTTCCCTGCCGGGTCCGGCCGCCATCCGCTACCCCAGAGGCAGGGGGCCGGGGCTGGCCCTGTCCCAAAACCCGCATTCCCTGGAGATAGGCCGGGGCGAACTTCTCAGGCCCGGGAACGAGGCCATGATCCTGGCAGCGGGCAGCCTGGTTACCCCGGCTCTCAGGGCGGCCGAAGAGATGGAACAGGAGTCTCCCTCGAGCATCGGGGTCATCAATGCCAGGTTCATCAAACCCCTGCCGGAAAAGGAAATCCTGGATGCCGTCCAATCCTGCTCAAAACTGATGATCCTGGAAGAAAACGCTCTGGCCGGAGGCTTTGGCTCCGCTGTCCTGGAATACTTGAACGATCATGCCCTGACATCCGGTTTGACCGTCAAACGTATCGGACTGCCCGACCGCTTCATTGAACACGGTCAGGTCTCACGGCTGCACCAGCTGATCGGGCTCGACGTCCCGGGAATCAAGGAGGCCCTGCGCGAACTTCTGGACTAGAAGAGAGTGAAAGGTGAGGAGTGAGGAGATCAGAGGACGGGAGGACTGATTCTGAAGATGCTGGGATGTAAATGCCGGCCTACGGCTCGGCGTGCCTGTCCCCTGGTCAACTCCCCTCGTAGCGGAGTCTGCGGGTATATCGGCCCGGATGCCGACTCTCGAATCTGTGATTAGGTGTCAGCCCTGCCTCTGGCAGTGCTGACATATAACTATTGAATATTTAGGAAAATAACTGCTAGACTTTTAACTTATGTTGTTGATTTCGATTACTGCCAGTTTGATCAATGGAGAAACTCCAGTTTTGAGCATTGGCACCTCTTTGCGAATCGGGCAACAGGGTTTTCTTGCGCGACCTCGCTTAGAGGTTCTCAGGTTTTCTTAGGCTCGCGAAATGGAGGAAATCCGGCACTCAATCTTTGTTAACTCAGGCAGAACAAAGGCCTTGGGCCATTGAGTGCCGGAAGGGGGCAGGGATCCCCCAGGAGCGAGCCATTGAAAACCGAGAGCCGGAAGCGTTTAAGCAAAAGAGAGCCCTGTGACCGGTTCGCATTCTTGGATGGAGTTTCATACCAGATTTGCCTCTGGCAAATCTGACCTAGTTCAGTATTCCGCGTTTTGACCTCCCCCCTCCGCATTCCGCGTTTCCCTACTCCTCACTCTCACTTTTCACTCCTCACTCTCATCCCCCTGCTCCTTGAGATCGCGACGCAAAACCTTGCCCACGATGGTCTTTGGCAGTTCCTCCCGGATCTCGATCCGCCTAGGGACCTTGTATCCGGCCAGCTTTTCCCGGCAGAACCCGGCAATCTCCTTTTTATCCAGGGTTTCTCCCTTTTTGGGCACGACATAGGCCTTGATGATTTCGCCCCTGGTCTTGTGGGGCACCCCGACACAGGCCGCATCCAGGACCTTGGGGTGCTCGTAGAGGACTTCCTCTATCTCCCGGGGATAGACATTCAAGCCGCCGGAAATAATGAGATCCTTTTTGCGGTCGACGATAAAAAAATAGCCTTCCTCGTCCATGTAGGCGATGTCTCCGGTGTACAACCAGCCCTCCCGGAGGGTCTCGGCGGTTTCCCCGGCCCGGTTCAGATAGCCCTGCATGACCTGGGGGCCTCTGACTACCAGCTCTCCGATCTCACCCTGGGGCAGGGCCCTGGTTCCGGTCCGGATATCCACGATCAAGGCATCCGTATCCGGGAAAGGGAGACCGATGGAACCTTTCTTCCGCTTGCCTCGCAGGGGATTGAAATGAGTGATCGGCGAGGCTTCGGTCAGTCCGTAGCCTTCGATCAGATCGGCTCCGGTCACCTCCTTGAACTTCTTAAGGAGCTCGACCGGCATGGGGGCTGAGCCGGTCACGGAGATGCGAATGGATTGCAAATCGAAATCCTGGATGTTTTTCTGCTGGAGCAGGGTATTGAAAACAGCCGGAGCGGACGGAAAGATGGTCGGTTTGAGCTTGTTGATGGCCTTTAAGACCTCCTGGGGAACGAACTGGGGATAGGGGGCCACGGTAGCGGCCAGGGCCACGGCAAAATTGAGACAGACCGTCAGCCCGTAGACATGAAAATAGGGCAGCAATCCCAGAAAGATTTCCGGTTCTTTTCCGATATCGTGCAGGACAACGATGCACTGCTGGACATTGGCAGCCAGGCTGTCGTGGCTGAGCTTGACCCCCTTTGGCTGTCCGGTCGTGCCTCCGGTATACTGGATCGCGGCCAGGTCCCTGGAAGGATCCACCGAAACCGGCTGAAAAGCGGTTCCCTGCTGCATGACGTCCTTCCAGGCAAAGATCCTCTGCCTGTCAAAGGGCACTCTGACCCTGGTGCCTTCCCGCCAGGCCTTTAGCGGGTAAAGCAGATTCAAAGGAAAAGAGAGGCTATCGCCGACCGAGGTGTAAATCATCTTTTCCAGGCCCAGCCTGGACTCCAGGGAATGGATCTTCGGCCAGAGCCGGTCCAGGGCGATCAGGAAACGGGTTCCGGAATCCGTGAACTGGTGGACCAGCTCCTTTTCCATATACAAAGGATTGGTCATGACCACCACCCCCCCTGCCTTGAGGGCTCCGAAATAGCTGATAACCGTCTGGGGAAGGTTGGGCAGCATGATCCCGACCCTGTCGCCTTTATGCAGCCCGAGACGGGTCAGATTCGCGGCCAGGATCTCAGCCCGGTCCTTCAAGCGGGCGTAGTTGAGCTTCATGTTCTGAAAGACGAGGGCCGGCCTGTCCGGGTGATCCCTGGCCGATCGGTCCAGATATTCAAACAGAGGCAGGGATTCGTATTCGAGATGAAAGCTGACATTGGGGTCATAGCTCTTCAGCCAGAGCCGGTTGATCTCGTTCTCAAACATGTGAACTCCGTATACCGGAAGCCGGCTGTAAAGCCGGTCTTTCGTTACATCCATAACAATTATGGCAGTAACTGCTTAAATGACTTTAAAATTGGGGTTCATCCAGTTTTTGCGTACTTTAAGTTCTTAAGCTAACAGCTAACCGCACAGGTCCACAAATTTCAGCTCACGGAAAGAGCTCTGCAATTTGAACCCGGAGCTCACCTGGAAAGGACGAAGACCGCCTCCAGGTGCCAGGTCTGGGGGAACATGTCGAATAAGGCGACTTTTTCCATTTTCCAGCCCTGTTTTAAAAAAAGACGCAGATCCCGGCAGGTGTTGACCAGGTCACAGGAGACCCAGACCAGTCTCTGGAGGCTGTCCAGACTGCGCACAGATTCGAGGCCTTTTTTGCCCCCGCCGGTCCGCGGCGGATCCAGGACCAGGCCCTTGGGGGAAAAATCCGCCAGGAGATTCCCCGGCAACAAACCGGACAGGTCGAGCCGTTCGACCCGCAGGTTGTCCAGGCCTGCCTCCAGAGCGCTCTGCCTGCAGGAATCAACCGCCCCTGGCTCCTGTTCCAAAGCCAGGACCCGGTCGTTGACCATAGTCAGGGGCAGGGCGAAGTTCCCGGCACCGGCATAGAGATCGGCCACCCGGCCGAAACCTGCCAGACAGGAGGTCACATAGGCCGTCAGATCCTGATTCAACAGCCAGTTGGCCTGGAAAAAGCTCCCGGCCGAGACCTTGAGCTGCATCTGATAAGCCGGAAAAGGCAGGCGGACGGCCTCCCCATCTAAGTCGGAAACCGGTCTGCCCAGCAGCGGTCCGGCCGCGATGGTGTGTTTACCATCGGGCAATCCCTGGCAGACCCTGCTCAGTCCCTGCCCCAGGGGCCGGGCCAGGAGGAGGCAGTCCTTGAGTGGAACCAGCTCATGGCTGCCCATTTTTTTGAAATGGGGCCTGGATGCGTGGACATGGATCTGCCCCCGCCAGCGGTAACGCCAGCCTCTGGGGCTCGGAAAGACCTCGACAGGCACCCCGGCAGCCTCCGGGTGGTCGGGCAGGGCCCTGAAAAGTTCGGCTGACAGTAATTCTTTTTTGAGGTAAAGCTGCAGCCGATTGGGGATAACCCCAAAGAGACAGCCGCCGCAAGCATGGGCATGGGGGCAGGGGTGGGGCCGCCGCCCGGGCAGAGGCTCGATGATTTTTGTACAGACCGCCCGCAGATAATCCTTTTTTTCCTGGGTCATCCCGAGCCTGACCAGCTCCCCGGGAAAGACGCCGGGTTCGATGATGACCACTTTTCCGGATTCCAGACGGGAAAGCCCCCTGCCCCTCCAGATCAGTTTCTCCACCCGCACAACCGGTTCGTTCTTCATGGGCGCCTAACCCCGATAGCCCGGCAGCATTTCTTTCTGCCGAAGATACCAGACCAGGAGGTAGACCAGGCCCGTATCCAGGGCCGCGATAGCCAGTTTGACGACCCACTGGCCCCATATCAGCGGAAAGAGCGGCATCTGGCCGTAAAAGGCGATACTGATGAACACGGTCGAGTCGATGAGCTGGGAGACCACGGTGGAGCAGTTGTTTCTGAACCACAGGTGCCGGCCGGAGGTGGCTTTTTTCCAGAAATCAAAAGACCAGACGTCGTGGAGCTGACTGAGGAGGTAGGCCGCCAGGGACCCGAGGATGATTCGCGGAGTGGTACCCAGGATCAGGGCAAAGGCCTCCTGGTTTTCCCAGAATGGTGCGGCCGGCCAGTTGAGGGCCAGCTGAATCAAGACCAGACTGGCCACCAGGGTGCCGAAACCGGCCAGGACCACCTGATTGGCCTTTTCCCTGCCCCAGATTTCATTGATCACATCGGTGCAGACAAAGGTCACGCAGTAGGCCAGCACCCCGGCCGGAACGAAAATCCCGCCCACGGTTATGATCTTTCCGGCCAGAACGGCGGCGATGACCAGACTGCCGGCAAAAAGGGCCGTCAGAAAGGCAAACATCCCTTCACACCTCCAGAGAACCTTGAATCGCAGTCGTTTTGAATCCGCCCCGGATGTTGTAGACAGTGGTCACCTTCAAGCGGCTGGTCTGTAAGGCCTGCTTCAAGTCCCTGTGTATCCGGGCCGTAGCCTCTTCCTGGTAGATGCCCACATTCTTGTAACTCGTGACGTAGTACTTCAGCGACTTGAGCTCTATGCACAGGCCTCCCTCGGGATAGTACTCAATGATCAGCCGGGCCACATCCGGGAGTCCGCTGTAGGGGCAGACGGCGACGAACTCCCGCGTTTCCGTCTTGATATATTGATCCCGGCTCTCGAAGGCAAAGACCTCCAGAAAGTCCGCCCTGATGTTTTCCCTGCCCGTATACTCGAACACCTGTCCTTCGGCAATCGGCATGGCCTTGCCCTCCTAAGGTTGAAAATGTTTCACCCGGACCCGGTCCGGATAGACCGGGGCGGGTCGAGATTTCCGATTCCAGGTTCAGGGATAAAAGCCGGAAAATTAGCTGCAAGGACTGTATTCTCTGCATTCAGATCCAAGACTCTAGGCGGTGGTGAAGCAGATAAGTGAGGAGGATCTTGTTGATACATTTCACAGCCACAGATTCAGAGACGACTCCGCAACCAGGCAGAGGCGAGGTCTCGCAAAAATCCATTCCCAGGAGGCGGACCCCTGAAAACAGGCCGGACCAGAAGTTGTTCAGCCAGGTATAGCTCAGCCCCCCTGGCTCCGGGGTGCCTGTACCGGGCATGATCGACGGATCAAGGACATCGGCGTCAAAGCTTATGTAGAGCGGCCTCTGGTCTATAAACTCCCTGACTCGGGCCGCGGCTTCCACCGGGCTGCCCGTTTCCCAGGCAAAAAGGGTCAGCAGTCCGGTTCCCCGGTCCCTGTCTATGGTTCCGGACTCTTCCCGACAGAGGCTGCGGATCCCCACCTGAGCCAGAGCGGCTCCCTGTTCTCTGGCCCTGGCCATGACGCAGGCATGGGAATACCTGCTCCCCTGAAACTCCTGTCTCAAATCGGCATGGGCATCCAGCTGCAGGACCACGAGCTCGGGATAATGCCTCCTGTAAAATTCAATCGGGGCCAGGGCCAGACTGTGCTCTCCGCCCAGGGTGAGCAGGAAGTCGCTCCCGGGATCCAATCGTTTTTGCAGCGCAGCCAGCAGCTGCCGGTAACAGTCCTGCGGCCCTGAAACAGGGGCCGGAAAAAATGGAATGGTCTCGAAATGGGCCAGGTCGGCGAGGTCCGCTCCCAGCTCCTGATCCCAGGTCTCGATCTCGTAACTGGCCTGCAGCAAGGACCGGGGGCCGTCTAACGTGCCCTTGGCAAAGCTGGCCGTGGCTTCGTAGGGCACAGGCCAGACATGGACCAGCTGTCCGTTTCGAGAATCAAGATCCAGGTAATTTGTGTACATACCTTACTAGGTTCCGGGTTCACGGTTCACAGTTCACGGTTGCAGAAAAAAAAGACCAAGAGATGGCAAGAACTATCTACAATCAGGGAATGAAGACCGCGGCAGAGATGGTCGTGGTCCATTGTCCGGCCACTCCCCTGGTCACGCAGGGGGCTGAAGCTGAATCGATGATCTCGCCGCTCATCAAATATATTTCCCGACGTTCATCATAGTCCTTGTCCGGGTCGAAGTCTATTCCCAGGGTCGTGGCCAGCATGGTCGAGGCCAGATCCTCAGCAAAGTCGCCTATCTCATCTTCTTCGGCTCCAAAAGTATGATGCTCGGATATGTATCCGTAATGGCTCTCGTCTGCAGGAAAGGCCATACCCACTGCCGCTCCGACCAGTCTGCCCTTTTCATTGGAGGCATTCCTGGCCATGACGCAGTAGGTGATCTGCCCCGGCTCCAGCTTCCTGATCCCTTCTTTCACTGAGATGATCTGGCACTTGGGGGGGAAAATGCTCGAGACATAGACCAGATTCTGTTTTTCGATCCCGGCGTCTCTCAAGGCAAGCTCAAAAGACTGCAGGTTGTTCTTGTGCCGGCCTATCCCTTTGGTGAAAAAAGCTTCCCGTGGTACAAATGTCATGGCTCACCCCGCCCCTTGCGAAAATTGAAAATATATACCAGCAGTTGACCTGAATTGCGCTTTTGAATATTCGAACAATGAGATCCTCGATTGGTAACGACTGAAAGTATATGTGGGCAGTGCTGTTTTCATTGCAATTTCTTACTGCGCAGAAATGGATTCTTCAGACCGAGGCTGTTCAGCCTGTTCTCCAGGCTTCGTATACCAGAAGCACTTCCTGTAAAATCAACATAGACCCTGAACCAATTTTGATCGGGTTTTCGAAATTCATGGATCGAGGCCTGGATGTCGTTCTTTCTCAATCCGGAAACGACCCGGACAGCCTGCTGTCTGGTTTTGAAGGCCGCTACCTGATAAACACAATGATACATCTGACTCCCTTGCTCTTCTGGAGGGGACGGTTCACTGGAAGCCTGCATCTCCCGGACTTCACCTGGACCGGACCGCTTCTGCCTGTCCGTCTGAACCTGGACCTTCTTCTTCAAGTCTTCAAAAAAGTTCAGGTCCTCTGCCTCCAGGACCTGATGCGAATTCTCTTCGGCCCGGGCTTCATTTTTTTCAACCGAATACCCAGGAATCCAGCCGGCGATCTTCGGCAGGAGGTTCTCCGGATGGTAGCCCCGCCCGACAATAACCCCGAGGATGAAGATCCAGACCAGGGCCAGGCAGCCCAGAAAACAAAAAGAAACCAGTCCTGCCCAGCTCAAGGAAAATTGGATCTTGCCGGATCCCTTCTTTTTACCGGTCGATTTCTTTTTCTTTGAAGCGGCCATTGTATCTTCAAACCTCGTAGCGCTGTTACATGAATGAAATGTAACGGCTTTAAGATCTTAATGTTACTAGCATCCCCTGCGGAGCAAATCTACCCTAAACAGAACCAGGATCACCGTCGTATTTTCAAACCGACGATGATTCCTGGTTTACATCCTCTCCATGGGTTGTACTCCCAGGAGATTCAACCCGTTTTTCAGGACCTGAAGCACGCTTTTGACCAAGAGGAGGCGCGCCCCTGTCAATCTTTCGTCTCCTGCATTCACAATCTGGTGGCGGTTGTAATAGCGGTGCAGCATACCGGCCAAATCCCGGAGATAGTAACTGACCAGGTGCGGACTGTAGAGCCTGGCCGCTCCCTGGATGCAATCCGGAAAACGTTCCAGGGTCTGGATCAACTCCAGGTCTTCATCAGTATTCAAGCATTTCAATGTATCCGGTTCCGACTCCTCTTTTTGCCCTGACTCTCCGGCCTTGCGCAATACAGAACAGATTCTGGCGTGGGCGTACTGGACATAGAAGACCGGGTTTTCCATGCTTTTCTGCTTGAGCAGGTCAAGATCGAACTCCAGGCGACTGTCGCTCTTTCGGCTCAAGAAGGTGAATCTGGAGGCGTCGACCCCCACTTCGGCAATGACCTCGGCCAGGGTAACAAACTTGCCGGCCCGGGTCGACATGGAGATCTGCTCTCCTTTGCGAAGCAGATTGACCAGCTGGATCAGGACTACCTCGAAATCGGCCGCATCGCGTCCATGGGCGACAACCGCCGATTTCATCCTGGGGACATAGCCATGGTGATCGGCCCCCCAGACGTCTATCAGGGTGTCGTAGCCCCTGGAGAATTTTTCCGCATGATAGGCGATATCAGAGGCAAAATAGGTCAATTCGCCGTCTGACTTGCGCAGGACCCTGTCCTTGTCATCACCATAGTCAGTGCTCTTAAACCAGAGGGCCCCGTCCCGCTCGTAGGCCAGCCCGCCAGCCAGCATATTCTCCAGGGTCTTGTCCACTGCCCGGGATTCGATCAACTCCTTTTCCGAAAACCAGCGGTCAAACCCGACCCTGAAGGCCTGCAGATCCTGCTTGATCCCATCCAGTATTCTGCGCTTGCCCTTTTCCAGGCAGATATCCAGGGCCTGTTGCTCACCTAGGTCCAAAAGCCCGCGGCCGTGCTCCTGATAGAACTCTTCGGCCAGATCGGTAATATATTCACCCTGATAGGAATCAGAAGGCAATTCAACCCGAAAGCCGCAGACCTGCTGGTAACGAATCCAGAGAGAGCGAGCCAGGATATTCATCTGGCGCCCGGCGTCGTTTAAATAATATTCTGCGTCTACCCGGTACCCGGCAAAGCGCAGTATCCGGCAGAGGCTGTCGCCCACGGCCGCTCCCCGGCCGTGCCCGACATGCAGGGGACCGGTGGGGTTGGCGGATACGAATTCAACCAGGACTTTTTTCCCCTGTCCAAGGTCGAGAGAGCCATAGCTGTCCCCGGCCTCCAGGATCTCAGGGATCGTCTGCCGCCAGAAATCAGGGCTGAAAAAGAAATTCATGAACCCCGGGCCGGCAATCTCCACTTCCCGCAGCTCGGGTGACGACTCCAGGAGGGCGCTTCGAAGCTCCACCGCCAGATCCCGCGGTTTGAGGCCGGCCTCCTTACTCAAAACCAGAGCCAGGTTGCTGGCCAGGTCCCCGAAGGAATTTTTCCTCGGGGACTCCAGGGTGGCCTTGTCAGGCCAGTCAAGACCCTTTTCCAGGATCAGGTTTACCAGCCTGGAAGAGAGATACTGTTTCGACCTCATATATACCTACTATCCTGTGGAGTCCTGAACCTCCGGGCTCGAGGGCTCCAGCCGACAACATTAAAAGTAACCGTAGACATCTTGATGGGGCCTCGACCGGCCCCGAGTTTTCGGGCCAAACGCTCCCGTGCTTCAGGGCCCGGAAAATTCTTCCCTGAGTCTCATTACCTCGTCCAGGCTGGAGATGTTCTCGGCCTTATACTCCTTGGCCTGAAGAATATGTTTGGCCAATCCGGTCAGGACTCCCTTGGGCCCCAACTCCAGCCAGTGCCTGACGCCTCTGTCCCACTGATCCTGGATCAGCTGCATCCAGAGCACCGGAGAGGTCATCTGCTGCTGCATCTTTTCCAGAATCATGTCCCCGGAGGTCTCGGGACGGGCCGTCACGTTCAGGTGGACGGGAATGCGCGGCTCTCTCCAGGAAAACCGCTTCATATAGGCGGACAGCTCCCGGGCCGGCTCCAGCATGAGCCTGGAGTGAAACGCCCCGCTGACCTGCAGGGGCAGGCCCCTGCCCTTTCGCTGTTTGATAAGCTCCAGGGCCTGATCCACTGCCTGTTTCTCACCGCTGATGACCAGCTGAGCCGGACTGTTGAAGTTGGCGATGCACAGCTCCCGCCCTGTCTGCTCCTTAACCTCGTTGACAATTTCCTGAACCACATCCTGATTCAATTTCAAGCAGGCCGCCATCTTTCCGGCCTGCTCCCTGCCGGCCTCAAACATCAACCTCCCCCGCAGGGCAACCAGATCCAGGACCTCCCGGACCTGCAGGACGCCGGCTGCGGCCAGGGCCACAAACTCGCCCACGCTGTGACCGGCCAGATAGGCAGGTTTGATAACGGAATCGAGACCGGACCACAAGCCCAGACCAACGACCGTGAGCGCCGGCTGCTGATACCTGGTCTCGGTCATGGCCTTTGTATCGCCATCCCAGTAAATTTCCCGCAAATCGGCCCCGGAGACGGTTTCGGCCTTTTTCCAGAGATCCATGATCTCAGGGTCCTTCTCAGCCATCTCTCTGCCCATCCCCTTTTCCTGAGACCCCTGACCAGGGAAAAGGAGCGTCATGGTCGCCTGATCAATCATCGTGTCAACTCCTCGAAGCAGGGCTGTCCACTGCCTGATAAGCGGCCGCCCCTTAATCACTCATAAGTTATAGTTTTATTTAAAATCTCAATACTTGCTCTAGCCGCTCCATGATGATAGGCTGTCCTGCCGGTACGGTTTAATCCTATCCCGGAGCATTCTATGAAAAGCGAATCAGTATACACTCAGGCAGGAGAATTGTCCAGAATTACAGAGAAAGGGGTCGGGCAGGAACTCCGCAAAGGGTTCCAGGGGCTCGATCCGGACAGGATCCCGGCCTTGACCCGGTATGTGCATCTCCTCATGCGCTGGAACCAGAGATTCAACCTCATCGGGACCAGAGACTGGAAGAAGGCCATTCAGACACTGATCCTGGACAGTCTGCACCTCGCTGTTTTTCTGGACGAACTCCCCCTGCCCCTGGAGCCTTTCTGCCTGGACATCGGGGCCGGGGCCGGCCTGCCTGGAATCCCCCTGCGCATCGTCTGGTCAAAGGGCGAATATATGCTTGTGGAACCCAACCAGAAACGATCCACCTTCCTGACCTACTGCCTCGGTCTGCTCCGTCTGGAAAGAACCAGGGTCCGGTCTGTGAAAGTCAAGGAGCTGCCGGAGATGATCCCGGAGGCGGACCTGGTTCTGAGCCGGGCTTTCCGCCCATGGGAAGAGTTCCTGGATATATCCTCTTCCCTGCTCTCCCGGCAAGGGCTGACCCTGGTCTTTGCCGGCCGGGCCTGGACTCGCACCGATTCCCCGCCTCACGGCTGGAGCTTCCTGAGACAGAAACAGTATCCTGTCCAGGATAGAGAGCCGCGTTATTTCTGGGTTTTTCGCCAGACTCATCCGTCAGGATCAGACGGTTTCTGAAGCCCGGGATTCAGATCTTTGAGCTGAGTGTTCTTGAAGATGATGCCGGTCGCGGCTTCATCGGCGGCTTCGCCCAGCTCCATGAGGTGTTCCAGAAAATCCAGGATCTCATATCGCCTTTCCTCTGCTGAATATTCGAAATCTTCGGCCAGGTTGCCCGACTTGATGTATTCCAGCAGGTTCTTGATATATTCTTCATCCAATATCATATCATATACCTCTTTGCCTCTAGCGGCCGCCAGCCTCCTGCATGGCGCTTCTACCCGCACCGGCAAAGCCTGCAGCAGGCCAAGCGTCGATACCAAGAGGCTGCATTCAAAAAGGACATAAATACCCTGTATCCGGCCGGCATCAGGCTTGACAGGAATGCGGGAGTCCTCTATAAACGGTTTGACCGAGCCGGGGTGGCGGAATTGGTAGACGCACGGGACTCAAAATCCCGCGCTCCTTGGAGCGTAAGGGTTCGACTCCCTTCCCCGGCACCAAATCTTAATCCAACCCTATCCAGTAAGGGACAAAAGACCCCAGGAAACAAAGATTTTCTGGGGTTTTTTGTTTCTTGTTGTCCAGCCAAATCCATTGACATTCAAAAACCTGTGGTGGTATTTCTGGGGGTATGCAGCAAAATGTACCACTTTTTTAGAGGAGAATACCACCAAACGTAAGCTAATTATCTCTAATATTTTATGAAATGGAGATGTTGTCATGAGCTTAAACGACGTAAAGATTAAGGCCTTGAAGCCAGGCGATAAGCCCTACCGGGTAGCAGACAGCGAAGGGCTATATCTGGAAGTGACCACCACCGGCAGTAAGCTCTGGCGACTCAAATATCGATTTGGAAACAAGCAAAAAACGCTTGCTCTTGGCAAATATCCTGAAATCACCCTGGCTGCTGCACGTGACAAAAAAATTATAGCTAAACGACAGCTTGCCGAAGGCATTGACCCGAACCAAGTCAAAAAACATAAAAAGGCAGAACAGTCAAATACATTCGGGATCATCGCCCTGGAGTGGTTCGGCAATCAAAAGCCAAAATGGAAGAAAGGCCACGCACAAACAATTCTAAGGCGACTGGAGAAAAATGTCTTCCCCTGGATGAAGGATAGGCCGATCCGGGAGATCACTACCCGGGAAATCCTGGAGGTTCTCCGCAGGATGGAGGCCAGGGGCGCGGTGGACTCAGCTCACCGGGTAGGTCAGTTCATCAATCAAATCTTTCTCTATGCGGTAGCCAGTGCTCGGGCTGAAACCAATCCGGCAGCCGATATCAACAAGGCCCTGAAGGTGATCAGAACAAGACAGCTACCGGCAATCACCGAACCCAACAGAATCAAGGACCTGCTCAAAGCCATTGACGGTTTTGAAGGGTCGTTCGTGGTACACTCAGCTCTCCGGATTGCTCCACTCGTCTTTGTCAGGCCGGGAGAGCTTCGCCATGCCGAATGGACAGAGATCGATTTTGAGAACTCTACCTGGACTCTCCCCGCGGACAAGATGAAGATGAAACGGGAACACGTGGTACCTCTTTCAAAACAGGCCCTGCAGATTCTGGAAGACCTCTACCCTCTTACCGGCTCAGGTGGATATGTCTTCCCTTCGATCAGGACCCCTGCCCGCCCCATGAGCGAGAACACCCTGAACGTGGCCCTCATGCGTTTGGGATTTTCAAAAGAAGAACACTGTCCCCACGGCTTCAGATCAATGGCCAGCACAAGACTCCATGAAATGGGATGGGATTCCAGGGTGATTGAGGTACAGCTTGCCCATGTGGACCGGAACAAAATCCGGGGCATATACAACCGGGCCGAATACCTGGATGACCGCACCCGGATGATGCAGGCCTGGGCAGATTATCTCGAAGGTCTGAAATCAGGGGCAAAGGTTTTGACAATCAACGGAAACAAAGCCATAAATTGATTTCAAATTTACGGGGATAGGGAGGCGCACCCGAAAAGCCGGTTCCCTGGCCGGCCTTCCCCGTTTTTATGGATATCAAGGATCAGGGATGTCAACAGGGGGAGAAGGTTATGAAATTTTCAATACGAGATTGGTGTTTTGCTGTAAGTTATTCAAAAAATTATGAAGATGATTACAAAAACTATCAGAAAAAAAGTCTTCCAGACTACCCAGAATATTTTTTAGAGGATGGAGTTGATAAACATTCCAGGCTAAGCGAACCAGCTCAGATACTTTGTGATAAATGGGGAATCGACTTTCCTATTAGGCCAATAAAATATGGTGATTCTTTCCCAAGCGATGACATTCTTTTATCTTTTGTTAATCCAATTAAACCCTTGCCTGCAAAAGAAAAGTGGAAACAAATTGAAGGCTTTGCATTTGGTAAAGAATGGCAACAAATATTAAAAATCAACAGAAAGACTGTTCTTTCTATCGATCCTCGTTTTCCAATAGATATAATTCTTAAAAAAATCAAAGAATATTTAGAAGTTAATGTTTATAGTTCAGATGGGCGTATAAGAAATAATGAATTAGATCATTGGCTTATTTTCCACCAATAC
>JAIPDR010000015.1 GCA_021737615.1 Desulfohalobiaceae bacterium
GGTCGATTCAGCGTACTTGTGGAGGCGATCACAGAAATTACCGCTGAAAAATTGCACCCGCAGGGCGCGGCGGACATAAATCGTGCTACTTTTTTTGTTTTGAGTAACACCATACGGGTGAATCGCTCAATTTAGGTCTGAGTGTCATTCCCTTCTTTTGCCCGTTCTCAGATACCCAATTCTTCATCCTGTCGGTGACCAGGCTCCTGAACATTTTTACCTCTCGTATTTATCTCTCATATTTATCTCTCTTATCGGATACTACGGGAAATTTCCTTATAAAAGGCTTGACAAAATTCTGCTAATAAATATGTTAGCAGACATGTCCTAACCAAACTCGACTACCGACATAAAACTTATTTAAATTTAATACGTTAACTGAAGCCCGAAAGGGGCTCAAGAAAAGTACTAAAAAGGTGCAATAACGATGAAAGAGGCCTTTTTCATGCTGCATGTCCCGGTGATACAGCATAGTCATATACCTCAACCAAGGTGCTTTTCATGAATTCCCCGATTCCCACCTATGAAGAACTGGAATACAAAATTAAAAAGCTGGAACAGGAACTGGCCGCATGCAGAAGAAGCCGGATGCCGACCGGGGCCAGGAAGAAATCAGACCGTTATCTCGCAAAAAAACATGAGCCTTTTGAAAAAACTCTGGATTATTTTCCTTACGGGATCATCATCGCTGATCAAGACGGCAATATAGAATTTGTAAATTCCCCGATCCGCTACGAATTCGGGGATCCCGGTACCCGCAAATGCTACGAGTACTTTCATGATCTTTCCGAACCGTGCTCATGGTGCCCAAGTGCCAAGGTCTTCCAGGGTGAAACAATCCGTTGGAATTGGCACTCTCCCAAGAACAGCCGTGACTATGAGCTCGTGGACATTCCCTTATTCAGTAGCGACGGAACCATCATCTCCAAACTCGAAGTTTTCAAGGATGTCACAGCTCACAAGCGTACCGAAAATGCCCTGCGTGAAAGTGAGGAAAAATTCCGCATCCTGGCTGAAAATTCGGCAGATGTTATCTGGAGCATGGATGCCAACCTGGGATTTACCTATCTCAGCCCAGCAGTAGAGTGAATTCTGGGGTACGCCCCTGACGAGGCGATCCGCCTTGGCCTTGATAAAATTGTCACCCCTTCTACCTACGCCATCATTATGGAAAAACACCGGGAGGCCAAAGCCGGGGCAATAAGGAAAAACATAACCCTGGAGTTGGAGCAGGTCCACAAAAACGGCTCCATCGTCTGGACAGAGGTCAGTATCACCCCTTTGTTCGACCACGAGAACAGGCTGGAGACTATACTGGGCATCGCCAGAGATATTACCGAACGTAAGGAGGCCGAAGCCCTCCGTTTGGCCAAAGAAGCGGCTGAAACCTCAAATTTGGCCAAATCCCAGTTTCTGGCCCGGATAAGCCACGAAATCAGGACTCCGATGAATTCTATTCTGGGCATGCTCCGGCTGGCTATCTTAAGCGATCTCCCCCAGAAACAGCAGGAAAGAATCCAGGTTGCCAAAAGTTCTGCGGAATCTCTGCTCAGTCTCTTGAACGACCTCCTCGACCTTTCCAGCATCGAGGCAGGTAAACTTTCTCTGCATGAAAAGGAGATTCCAACGCACAATTTTCTCAACGAAGTCGCCAAGGCTATGGAATTGCTGGCAGCGGAAAAAGGGCTAGACCTCTATCTCAGTTGCGACAGTCAGCTGCCGAGGAGTCTCATCGGTGATCCCTACCGCTTAAAACAGATCCTGATCAATCTCTTGAACAATGCCATCAAGTACACTGACAAGGGCTGGATATCTCTGGAAGCCGGACTGTCCGGCACAAGCCCCGCTGAGGACAGCACGGGCAGAACCTCCAATCTTCTTTTCGTGATCAGGGATACAGGCAGAGGGATCAATGCTGAAAACCTTAAGAATATATTCGAACTCTATGAACAGGGAAGTCAGTTGTCGTTCTCAAATGAACAGGGGATCGGGCTTGGATTGGCCATTTGCAGAAAAATCACCGAAAAGATGAACGGTTCTCTCTGGGCTCAAAGTGAACCCGGCCAAGGAAGCGTCTTTTTCCTGCAGATTCCTTTTAAGACAAACCATGGCGGGATTAGCAGCACAGAGGCTTTATTTTCAGACCCAGAAGCGTGGGAAGACCTGCCTCCTTTGCGAATTCTCCTGGTGGAAGACCAGAGGATGAATCAAATATTTACCACTGATCTGCTTACCAGTCAGGGGCATAGCGTGGAGGTTGCCGAAGACGGACTACAGGCCTTGGCAATGCTCGGTCAAAAGAGCTACGACATGGTGCTTATGGATATTAAAATGCCTGGTATGGACGGCATAGAGGCAACCAAACGAATCCGTAGCGCTGATCCATTGTTTATGGATCCCGATATTCCGGTCATCGGCCTTTCTGCCCATGCCGTCTCCGAAGAGGAGATGGATACATTTCAAAACTCTGGATTCAACGATTACGTAATCAAGCCGGTCAACTTTGAGAAGCTATTTGCCGCCATGAAAAAAGCATTGTGTTGAAAAAAGACGGACAGACCACCGACTCCAGACTCCTGAGCCGGAAACAGGCACTCGGACATCTGCTCCTTGCTGGCCGGCCTGGTCCTGGTCGTGCTGCTCCAGCTGATCTGAGCCCCAGGACCAAATACTCGGCCTGACCGAGCCGTTTCCGGAAGATATCATGTCAAACAAATCAGTATATGATCTCCCTTGACCAGGCACCAAACCTGTCAGGCGACAACGATGTCGCCTTACGGGAAACTAGAGCGCCTGCTTTAGAGAGCGAATTCCCCGTCTGGACAGAAGCGGGATGAGCCTTAGAAAGATTTCCGCCGTGGCCAGGGCGTCACCAAGGGAGGAGTGCCGATTGTTGATCCTGACCCCGAGCCTGGCCGCCAGGGCCTCAAGGCTGTGGTCCTTTTGGCTGGGATGGACCAGGACCGAGAGCTTGAAGGTGTCCAGGACCTGATTGGACAAGCTAATGCCGCTGCTCTTCTCTCTTTTCTTCAAAAAGGCGAGATCGAAATCCGCGGAATGGGCCACCAGAACGGTTTCCTCGCAGAACTTGGCAAACAGGGGCAGGACTTCGTCGATACCCGGCTTGTCCCTGAGCATGTCCTCGCTGATTCCGTGAATCCGCACCGCGTCATAGGGGACCGGCCGTCTTGGATTGACCAGCTGATCAAAGGATTCCTCGCTGATGATCCTGTTGTTGACCACCCTGACCGCGCTGATGGACACGATTTCATCGTGGTTTGCCGGATCAAGACCCGTGGTCTCCAGATCAAAGACCGTGTAGACGACCTCTTTCAACGAGGTATCGCCCTCTTCAGAACTCCGGGAGGGCCTGGTAAAAATCCCGAAATCATACTGCGGGACTCGGACCTCTTCAGGAAAAGTCCTATCGATCCGCTTGACTGCATCTACTGAAGGCAGCTTGAGGCGCAGATAGGAATTTCCCCCGTATCCTTGGGCCGAGAAGATTTCCGCCTCATGCCGGGCCAGGACGTCCTGGACGTTCAAGACCCCCTCCTGCTCCCGGTCGAGAAAGGTCTTTTTCTTCCAGGCATCCAGGATATTCTCCCCAACCGGATCCCCTCTCCACAAGAGATCTATATCGATTGTTTCCTCGACCAAAGCGGCCAC
Organism: Desulfohalobiaceae bacterium; assembly: GCA_021737615.1. Classification (GTDB taxonomy): domain Bacteria; phylum Desulfobacterota; class Desulfovibrionia; order Desulfovibrionales; family Desulfothermaceae; genus JAABTT01. The sequence continues at coordinate 3,670 of JAIPDR010000015.1, forward strand.
GCAGGTCAAATCGCGGACAGCATGCTCATATTCCAGCAAATGCAGCAAAAAAAGCAGGCCGCGTATAAAGGTGTAGAGCTCCACGCGAAGCAGCATCTTCTGCATACTCCCGGTGAGATGAATGGTGATGCTGGTCTGTCTTCTGGCCTCCTGTTTGAGGATCTGAAAGACCTTTTCGATGTCTATGGACTGCATGGGCCACTGGGATTTGAAGGCCACGGGGAGCTCGGACAGGGCCTCTTCCAAATCCCCGTTCAAAATCTGCACATTCTCGCAGATCAGGTTCTTGTTCTTCTTCATCTCCCGCTCTGAGATATCCCGGTTTTTGATCAGATCATCTATGGAAGCGCAGATCCCGGCCACGTTCTCCCGGGTCCGCTCCAGAAAGCGGTTAAGCAGATCCTGGGTTTTCTGTTCAATTTTCATCTGCAAGCTGAGATCGGAAATGAGCAGGACATAGCCGCTGATTGAATCGTCTTCGCCCCTGATAGTGACCATGCTGATCTTGAAAAGCTGCTCGGCCGCCCCCTTGGCCATGAAGTTGTAGACCGCGGGCCTGTTTATTTCCTGCAGGCGCTTTTCCAGGTCATGCAGGGAATGATCCAGGAGGTAACCGTCCAGGAGGCTGTAGATGGAGCGTCCCAAACCGAGATAGCCGCAGGGGATGGTGGAGTTTGAATCCACCTTGGAACTGGGAAAGAATTCCCTGGCCTTTTGATTGTATAGAAGGATATCTCCCTTGAGATTGCAGACCACGACTCCTTCCGGGAGTTCTCCGATGACCGCCCCCAGGATCTGCTTCTCCTTTTCCAGCTCGGCGGTCACCTGCTGGAGCTGTTCCCCCACCGAGCTCTGCATGTCCTGGAGCCGCTCCGCCGCCTCGTTGATACTTTTGCCCAGTCGAAGAATCTCCCGGCAGCCCCGGACTCTCACCCGGTGGCCCGGATTGACCGTGGATATCAGGGCCGTCTCTTCGGTCAGATGATACAAGGGCAGGATATAATTGAGGAAGATATCCCCGGCAAAAATCAGGGACAAAAGAATAACCAGGAAGATGGAGAAAAAAAGGAGGCTGAAATGCTCCCCGGCAACCTGAGCCAGAATCTGCCAGACCTCGGGGGAAACCTGGCTGTGAAAGAGAAAAACCGTTCCCAGGATCAGGAAAATAAGCAACAAGAGGCTGCCCACAGTGAAGACCCAGAATTTTTTCTTCAGATCCATTCACACCGCCCTGCTTGTCCTTCGAATAAAACGAATCGATAAAAAAAGCGGGAGACCCGGCTTCGGGCCCCCCGCTTTTCTGTTATCTGTTATTATCCCCACCATCCCCAACCAAAAGTACAGGTAAAGAGTATGGAGAAAAGGACTACCACGATGAGCCAGATATCTTCTCGGGCCATAATCTCACTCCTTTGTATTTGACAGGTTCAAAAGTCATTATATCTCCTGGACCACTATATTCTGCTCTTCATCGGCCCGTTTGATCTGCTCTTCAGAGGTGGTCGACATCTCCGCCTTGAAGCACAGGGCCCACATCATGATGATCCCCAGGATCCACCAGACGATCTGCCAGGACCAGATAGGCAGGAATCCGCCGAATTCAAACATGTTGTTCCCGAGCAGACACAGGGGGCCGATGGCGAACAAAAACCAGATCGGAACCACCCATTTCATGGCGTTACGCCACTTCTGCCCTTTTTCGGTCGGCCCGTCGACGCTCTGGATCCATTCCCTGACCTCGGCCTGCCGTTTTAGGGTCTCCTCGCTGTCCTTTATGCCGATGCCGCGGCAGGCGTAGGCAACGACGAGCCCCACGAACAGACCCCAGAAGGCGGTGTGCAGGGACAACGGGTACTGGTAGAAGAAGTAGGTGATGAAACAGGCGATGATGGCGGCCACCAGACCCAGGGCGGCCCCGACGCCCGGGAACTTGAAACCGTAGTGCACACCCAGAAGCATCAGGTACATGATGAATCCAAAGGCGGTGGCGAAGCCTCCGATCATGACGATGGCCCCGGGCGAGGTCAGACTGACAACAACCGCCAGCAGGGTGATCACCGTCACAAAGATGCGGTTGGCCCAGATCTGTTCGGCGTGTCCGGCTTTTTGTTTCTTGATGTACCGCCAATAGATGTCTCTGAGGACGATGGTCCCGCCGGTTCCGATATAAGGGGCCGACGTGGAGTGGATGGCCGCAATGATGCCCAGAAAGACGATGGCCATGACCGGACCGGGGAGCACGTAGTTCATGAGCATGGGGACCACATCGCCGTCTGTTTGCGGGGCGATCTCTCCCATACCCTGGAGGATCCTGGCGCCCATCCCCTGGAATGCGGTGAAGAAGAACAGGGCCACGCCCACGACAAAGGTGGACATGAAGACCTGCTGCCAGGCCAGGGGCTTCGGGGATTTGATTCCGAAATTCCAGAGGGTGAAGGCGGGCGAGGACTGGATGCCCATCAGGGCGAACATGTAAGTCAGGATCATGACCGCGGTCCAGCCGCCCGAACCCAGCCCGAAGTGGATCAGCTTTGGCACCTCGACGTACTTGTCTTCAAGCCCCCGCAGCTGGGTGGTGAATTCAGTCCAGCCGCCCAAGGCCTCGGTGGTGATGGTGTAATAGCCCAGAAGGACGATGCTCAGGACCAGGAGGATGAACTGGATGACCCCGACCCAGGTGCTGGCTTTGAGCCCTCCCGTGACCACGTAGAACCAGACGATGAAGGCCATGAATAAGAGCCCGGCTGTGTAAGGCACTCCGGCCACGATCTCGAAGAGTTTGGCGGCCGCGATCAACTGCAGACCGGAATAGAACATGGAATAAAGGACTGCGGCCAGAACGGTCAGCCAGCGCACGGCTTCGTTGTTGTAGTAATAGGCGAACATGTCGCCCGGAGTCATGAATCCGTAGCGTTTGCCCATCAGCCAGTTCCTTTTGGCGAAAAAGGCTCCGGTGATGGGAATGGTCAGGACATAGAAGGAGGCAAAGGCGTAGGCCATGCCGTCGCGCCAGATCAGTCCCGGATGGCCCACGGTGGTCCACCCGGAAAAGGAGGCCGCGGTGGCGGCCATGAGAAAGGCAATGAAGGGGATGGAGCGCCCTCCGATCGAATAGCCGGCTGAGGTCTTCTCGGTGAAGTACCCGCGCAGGCCCCACCAGAAACAATAAATTATGTATATTCCCAAAAAGATATAAACCCAGGTTCTAGGTTCCATAGTTTTTCCTCCTGTATCCGCTTACAGTTTTTCCGTGAGCTACTCTGGAACACGATTACCGGTATGATTCCCGGCCGAGCCGGAGAATTTCCCGGCAATGGCATTGTGAGGTCTGGAAAGCACCACCGGCCCTGAAGATAGTCGTCTCTTGCGGCCCGGCAGGCACTGTTTTCAGTCCTGGACCTGCTTCCTGATCTGTTCCACAATCTGGGGATTGGCCAGGGTGGTCACATCCCCGACATCGTTGTAATTGGAGATGGAGGCCAGAATGCGGCGCATGATCTTGCCGGATCTGGTCTTGGGCATGTCGTCCACGATATAGACGTGGGCCGGCCTGGCGATCTTGCCCACAACGTCCGAGACCGCCCCGGACACTTTCCTGGCCAGGTCTTCACTGGGATCGAAGCCCGGTTTGAGGGAAACATACAGATCGGGAATGGTCCCCTTGATCTCGTCCTGCACCGAGACCACGGCCGCCTCGGCCACCTCATCCGCGGTCAGGGCCGCGGACTCGATTTCCTTGGTCCCCAGGCGGTGCCCGGCTACATTGATGACGTCGTCGATCCGGCCCAGGATCCGGACATAGCCGTCCTCGGCCATGACCGCGGCGTCTCCGGCCATATAGGGCCAGTCCCTCCAGTCTGTGCTCTTGGGATCCTTGCAGTACTTCTCGTAATAGGTCTTGACGTAGCGCTCCCTGTTCTTCCAGATGGTCTGAAAGGCTCCGGGCCAGGGATTCTGGATACAGATGTTCCCGGCCCGGCCGTCGCCGGGCTTGATCTCGTTGCCTTCGTCATCGTAAATGATCGGATGGATGCCGGGCACCCCGGGTCCGGCGCTGCCGGGTTTCATGGGCTTGATGCCGGGCATGGTGCTGCACAGAAAGCCCCCGTTCTCGGTCTGCCACCAGGTGTCGACGATCGCGCAATTGCTCTTGCCCACCACCTTGTAGTACCAGCGCCAGACCTCGGGCTCGATGGGCTCGCCGACCGTGGTCATGTGCTTGAACTTGAAGTTGTATTTTTCGGGCTCATCGCCGCCGGCCTTGCGCAGGCCGCGGATTGCCGTGGGCGAGGTGTGGAAGATGTTCACGCCGAGATCTTCGGCCACCCTCCAGGGCCGTCCCGGATCAGGGTAGGTGGGCACCCCTTCGTAGACCACGGAACTGGCCCCCAGGGCCAGCGGGCCGTAAACGATGAAGGAATGGCCGGTTATCCAGCCGATGTCGGCCATGCACCAGTAGACATCCTCGGGATGGATATCCTGGACGTACTTGGACATCCAGGTCACATAGGACAGATAGCCGCCGATACTGTGCTGGCAGCCCTTGGGTCTCCCTGTGGAGCCGCTGGTGTACATCAGAAACAGGATATCCTCGGCCGGCATGGACACAGGGTCGACTATCCTGCCCCAGTAGTCCTTGAGGACTTCATCCATGAAATAATCCCGGCCTTCCACCTTTTGCGTGGGAGAGGAGTAAGTTCCGGGATATCGCCTCCAAATGAGGACTTTCTTGACTTTCTGTCCCTGCTTCTCCGCCGCTTCCACCGCCTCGTCCGCATTGACCTTGTGATCAAGCAGCTTGCCGCTGCGGTAGTAGGCGTCCATGGTGATCAGGACTTCGCTTTCCGAATCCCAGATCCGGTCCCCGCAGGCCTTGCCGCTGAAACCGGCGAAGACTTCGGAATGAATCACCCCGAGCCTGGCGCAGGCCAGCATGGTAATGGGCAGCTCCGGAGTCATGGGCAGATGCAGGGTGACCCGGTCCCCGGCCTTCAGCCCGGCAAAATCCCGGAGCAGGGCCGCGGTCTCATTGACCCGCCGGTACAGATCCTGATAGGTAATGTGCTGGATCGCTTCTTCTTCCAGTTCCGGGACAAAATGAATCGCGGTCTTGTTCCTGTAGGCATCCAGATGCCTGTCCACACAGTTGTAGCTGGCGTTGAGCCTGCCGCCCACGAACCACTTCCAGCAGGGAGCGTCGCTGGTGTCCAGGGTAGTGTGCCAGTACTTGTCCCAATGCAGGAGATCTGCAAACTCACGGTAGCATTCGGGAAAACGGTCAAGGCCGAACCGTTCGTAGATGCCCGGATCAGTGCAGTTGGCCTGACCCACGAACTCCGGAGGAGGATAGTAATACTCCTCTTCCTGCCAATGCACGGCATAATGCTTGGCACTTTGACTTTCCGCCATAGAGACCTCCTTGTGGTTTGCATACCGGTTTTGGTTCTTTCAGTTTACCAAAGACGCACCACACCCCTTAAAAAATTAAAGTTTGCAAGACCTTCTTATGCAAATTTTAATTTTACAAACTATTACAAGACACCTTTTCTTTGTCAAGCAGTAATTTGATAAAATCCGTATTTTCGGATAACATCTGCCCTGAATCCAGACCAGGCCGGAGAAATGTATGAGTCTCAGTCACCTTGACGCCTTGTTCCGTCCGAAATCAATCACCGTTGTCGGGGCTTCAAACAGACCCAGGAGCATTGGCTCAGTAGTTATCAAGAACCTGCTGCACGAAAACTTCTCCGGCCCCATTCTTCCGGTGAACCCCAAATATACGGCTGTCGGCGGCATTCTGGCCTACCCGTCCGTGTCCGAGCTCCCTCTTTCACCTGATCTGGCTATCGTCTGCACCCCTCCGGAAACGGTGCCGGACTATATTCAGGCCCTCGGCCGAAAAAAGGCCGGGGCCGTTTTGATAATGAGCACCGACCTGGAACAGTTACGGGACGAATCAACCGGCCTCAACTACCGGGATTTGAGCCTCAAGCATGCCCGGGACTTCTCCATGCGGATCCTGGGACCCGATTGTCTGGGATTGATTATTCCCAGATCCGGATTGAACGCCAGCTTTGCCCACACCTCGGTCCTCAAGGGAGAGATAGCTTTTGTCTCCCAATCGGATTCACTGGGCATAGCCGTGCTGGACTGGGCAAAAGACCGGGGCATCGGCTTCTCCCATTTCATCTCCCTGGGTGATTATGCGGATATCGACTTTGCCGATGTCCTGGATTATCTCGGCGGCGACCCTTACACCAGTTCCATCCTGCTCTATATAGAAGATATCCGGAACGCGCGGAAGTTCATTTCCGCGGCCAGGTCCGCCTCCAGAAACAAGCCAGTGGTGGTCATCAAGAGCGGACAACTTGAAGAGACAATCCAGCCCTCGACCCTGCCGGCCGGGACCCCGGTCGAGTGGGACGACATCTTCGACGCCCTGTTCCGCAGGGCGGGCATGCTCAGGGTCTACAATGTGGCCGAGCTTTTCGATTCGGTGGAGACCCTGGCCCGGGCCAAACCGCTGCGAGGGGACAGGCTGGCCATCTTGAGCAACGGAAGGGGCCCGGCCGTCATGGCCATGGAAATCCTGCTCAAGCAGGGGGGGCATTTGGCTCCGCTTACAGAGAAGACAACCGCGAAACTAGGTTCCGACCTGGAGAATGAGTTTACCGGGACTAATCCGATCAGACTAAAGGACAGGGCCGCCAGCGAGGCTTACGCCCAGGCCCTGGAGAGCTTGATAAAAGACGAAAACGTGGATGCAGTCCTGGTCATCCACATCCCTACCGCCTTTACCTCGAGCGAGGACATCGCCGGAGCCGTGGTCAACGCAATCGGCCGCAGCCGGAAAAACATCTTCACCGTCTGGCTGGGAGAGAAGGAAACAGCCCAGGCCAGGCGGATTTTCGCCCTGGCCGGCGTTCCAACATATGAAACCCCGGATCAGGCCACCCAGATCTTTATGGACATGGTCCGTTATCGGCGCAATCAGGAAATGCTCATGCAGACCCCTGACTCCATCCCCAAGGAGTTCACTCCGAATCCGGACACGGCCCGGGCCATAATCAACAACGCCCTGGCTGAAAACCGCAGCCGGCTGAACCAGGCGGAAACAAATGAGATCCTCTCGGAATACAGGATACCTGTGGTGGAGACCAGGATAGTTGAAAACGCCGAGGAAGCGGCCCTCATGGCCAGAGAGATCGGGTTCCCGGTCGCCCTCAAGGTCCTGTCTTCAGAGCTGAGAAGCAAATATCAGGCCGGGGGAGTGGCCATGGATCTGGAATCTGAGGAGGATATCATCAAAGCGGCCCGGGCCATGACCCTGAGGATCGAGACTAACAATCCCGATATCAAACTCGAAGGTTTTATCGTCCAGAAAATGGCCCGCAGGCCGGGAGCCCAGGAACTTCTCCTGGGAATGACCAGCACACCGGACCTGGGACCGGTGATCCTCTTCGGACAGGGAGGACCGGCGGCCAGAGTCATCAGGGATCAGTCCGTAGGCTTGCCGCCATTGAATATGAGCCTGGCCAACGAGATCATTCAGCAGACCAGGATAGCCAAAATTCTCAAAGGCTTTCAGGGACAACCCGGAGTGGATGTCAAGAGCATCAGGCTGACCCTGGTCCAGCTCTCGCAGCTGACCATCGATCTGCCCGAGATCAAAAGCTTGAGCATCAATCCGCTTCTGGCCGATGTTTCCGGGGTCATGGTCCTTGACGCCCGCATCGTGGTCCAGAAATCTGCGGGTGCGGATCAGTTGAGGCTGGCCATTCAGCCCTACCCGGAACACCTGGAAGAGGAAGTCAGCTTGAAGTCCGGGGAGAAAATCCTCTTGCGCCCGATCCGACCCGAAGACGAGCACAGCCATGCCGAGTTCATCAACTCCCTGTCTCAAGAGGACATTCGGATGCGCTTCTTCGGAATCGTCCACACCTTTTCCCATTCCCAGCTGGCCAGATACACCCAGATAGACTACGCCCGGGAGATGGCCTTTGTGGCCACCAGCGGCAGCCAGGGCCGGCTAAAGACCCTGGGGGTCGTGCGCACTTATTTTGATCCGGACAACACCTTTGGGGAATTCGCCATCGTTGTCAGATCGGATCAAAAATCGCAGGGACTGGGCACGATCCTCATGGACAAGATGATCCGCTATTGCCGGGATCGGGGGACCGGGGAACTCATGGCCTACACCTTGCGCGAAAATAGGGGAATGCAGGCTCTGGCCAAAAAAATCGGATTCACGGTTCGGGCCTCCAAGGACGACCCGGAAACGGTGGAGCTCAGGTTGCGGCTGAGGGAGGATTGAATAATTGCTAATTGTTAATGGTTAATGAAAGAATTTTCCGATGTCATTACAATGAGAAATATACTGATCCAACTTAGTTTTTGTGAAATTTGGGCCTGGAGGCTTGGGGTCTCCAGTCTTTGTTGTAAAAACCAAAATTGGATCAGTATACCAGCGGCCTGCGTTCAGTAATTAGTGCTTGGAAGTAAGCTCACCCAAATTAACAATTACCCTTTTCGTTCAGACATTAATTAGGCGCCTGTGGTCATCTCGCATGATCTATGTTATTCTTTTTATTAAAAATTAACAATTAGCAATTGACAATTAACAATTACAAGAAGGCTCCCGTGACCGAGTCAGGATTGGCTTTAATCTCTTCCGGAGTTCCCCTGGCCACGATCCTCCCACCGAACTCCCCTCCTCCCGGTCCCAGGTCCAGGACATGGTCGGCCGCCCTGATGACATCGGCGTTATGTTCGATGACCACCACCGTGGCCCCTTTGTCCACAAGCCGCTGCAGGACCTGAATCAGTTTGCCCACCTCGTGCATGTGCAGGCCGGTGGTGGGTTCGTCAAGGACATACAAGGCCCGGGGCAGGCTCTTTTTGCCCAGCTCCTTGGATATCTTCAACCGTTGGGCCTCCCCTCCGGACAGGGTGGTGGCAGCCTGTCCCAGGGAGAGATACTCCAGGCCGACCTGTTCCAGGACACTCAGTTTCCTTTCCAGGACCGGATAGTTCCGAAAGAACTTCGCGGCCTGACGCACGGTCAGCCCCAGGATCTGGGCAATGTTCAAGCCCTTGTACTCGACATCGAGGGTCTCCCGGTTGTATCTCTTACCCTGACAGACTTCACAGGTGACGAAGACATCCGGCAAGAAATGCATCTCCACCCTGATCTGCCCGTCGCCCTGGCAGGCCTCGCAGCGTCCGCCCCGGACATTGAAGCTGAAGCGTCCCGGTCTGTATCCTCGTTTCTTGGCTTCCTTGGTGTTGGCAAAAATCCTGCGGATCTCATCGAAAATCTTGGTGTAGGTAGCCGGGTTCGAGCGCGGGGTCCGGCCGATGGGGGACTGGTCGATGGAGACGATTTTTTCCACCTGCTCGGCCCCTTGAAAACCGTCCAAAATTCCGGGACCTTCCACCTTGATTCCCCTGTCCAGGGCCAGGTGTTTGTAGAGGGTGTCCACGACCAGGGAACTCTTACCGGATCCCGACACCCCGGTCACGCAGACCAGCACGCCCAAGGGCACTTCCAGGTTGACCGCCTGCAGATTGTTGGTCCGGACATTGAGCAATTTCAAGGTTCCCTGGGGAGAACGCCTCGATCCCGGTTCAGAGACCCGCAGTTCCTGGCGCAGATATTTCCCTGTCAGGGAATCAGCCGTCCGCAGGAGTCCGGGGACGTCTCCGCTATAGACTAGCTCGCCGCCGAGGGCCCCTGAGCCGGGGCCTAGTTCCAGGACATGATCGGCCGAGCGGATGGTCGGTTCGTCGTGCTCGACCACCAGGACGGTGTTTCCCCTGGACTGCAGCCGGCGAAGCGATTGCAGCAAAAGCTCGTTGTCCCTGGGATGCAGGCCGATGCTGGGTTCATCCAGGACATAGGTCACCCCTACCAGACCGGATCCCAACTGACCGGCCAGACGAATACGCTGGGCCTCGCCCCCGGACAGGGTGGACATGTTCCGGTCCAGACTCAGATAGTCCAGCCCGACACTGCTCAAGAATTCCAGCCTGTGGGTCAGCTCCTTCAGGATCGGTTCGGCTATCCTGGCTTGAAACCCGGAAAAGCTCTGAGAACGAAGCCAGTCTCTACCGTTTCTGATCGACCAGTTGCAAAAATCCCTGATCGTAGCCGTGCCCACCTTGACCGCCAGGGCCTCCGGCCTGAGTCTGGCCCCCTCGCATTCAGGGCAGACCCTTGTCTGTCTGAATCTGGACAATTCATCCCTCCAGGTCCGGCCGAACTCCATTCCTCTTTGCAGAATCTCGATCACACCAGGCCAATCTTCGTGGCTGCTCCCGTAGAACAAGGCCTGATGCGCCTGAGGCGACAATTCTTTCAAAGGGGTGTCCAGATCGAAACCCAGCTTTTGCCCCAGGGACTGGACCCTTTCCTTGTAGCGGGCCAACACTTTCTGGTTTTTCCAGGGCAGCACAGCCCCCTGATTTAAGGATAAACCCTTGTTCGGGGCGATTAGCTTCGGCTCGAAATACTCGACGCTGCCCAGCCCGGAGCACTTCCGGCAGGCTCCCTGGGGACTGTTGAAGGAGAAGAGCTGCGGACTCGGGGTGGGCAGACTTATTTTGCATTCAGGGCAAACCGCTTCTGTGCTGTAGAAAAGATCCCGGCCCTGGACCAGGGCCACGATGATCCCCCCGGAGCCTATATTCAAAGCCAGTTCCAGGGAATCGGCCAGGCGTTTGCGGATATTCGGCTTGATCACCAGCCTGTCCACAACCACTTCCACCGTGTGCTTTTTCTTTTTGTCCAGTTCCGGCGGCTGTTCCAGAAGATACACTTGTTTATCCACCCTGACCCGGACAAATCCCTGACTTTTCAGTTTCTTGAACAGATCGGCCTGGGTTCCCTTGCGGCCTTCAACCTGAGGCGACAGAAGCATAAATTTCGACCCCTGCGGCAAGTCCAGGATGGAGTCGATGATTTCATCCGCAGTCCGGGACTCTATGGCCTGTCCGCACAAAGGACAGTATGGTTTACCCAGTCTGGCAAAAAAGACCCTCAGAAAATCATAGACCTCGGTGACCGTACCCACCGTGGACCTGGGATTCTTTGAGGTGGCATGCTGTTCCAAGGAGATGGCCGGAGAGAGGCCTTCTATCTTTTCCACCTCGGGCTTGTCGAGTTGCGGCAGGAACTGACGGGCGTAGGCCGACAGGGATTCCACGTAGCGCCTTTGTCCTTCGGCATAGATGATATCAAAGGCCAGGGTGGATTTGCCGGAACCGCTCGGACCGCAGATCACAACCAGCTTGTTTCTGGGAACACTGATCTCCAGATTTTTCAGATTATGATGTTTTGCGCCTTGAATATGGATATGATCATGCATGGGGGGATAGAATCGGGAAGCTGACCGCCTGAAAGATAAGATGGTAAGATACTGTAAGATAAATAGATTCCTCCGGCCGGAGGAATCTATTTATTGACCTGAGCCTCTCGATACTGGAGGTATCCGTCCTTGAAGGCGGTATACGGATCGAGAGCGCCTTCTTTCAACTCTTCGTATTCATCCGGATTGAAGGATTGGGAATTGATTCTGTCTCCTGCTTTCAAGCCGGTGGACAGAATGCCCGGATTAACATAGGTCAAGGGATTGAGGAAGTAATCTCCGACACGGCCGAATGTGTCCCGCAGGGTCGAAGGCCCCAGGACTGGCCAGACAATATAGAAACCATTGTCAACCCCCCATTTGCCGAGAGTCTGCCCGGTGTCTTCCTCAGGGAGGGGAGAGGACAGGCTCTCAAACTCCGTGGAGACCTCGGCCAATCCCAACATGCCCACCGTGGAATCGAGCAGAAAGGAGCCGGTCTCTTTGGCGGCCCGATCGAATTTCCCCTGAAAGAGGCTGTTGATCAGGCGAATTGGATAACGCAGGTTTTCAAAGATGTTGTCTAACCCCTGCCTGATCTCCCGGGGAACAACTTTTCCATATCCTTTGGCCAGCGGCTGCAGCAGGCAGATATAGAGCGAATCGTTAAAGGCAAAGACCGCCCTGTTCCAGCCCTCCAGTGGATCGGGCACATCCTCCCGGTTACCGCCTTCGGTATAATCTGCGCTCAATTCATCAAACAGGAGGTCATCGCTGGAATCCTGAGCCGGCAAGCTGCCCGGAAACAGCAGCACCCCGAAAACAAGGGCCACTATGACGGATAAGACGCCGGTTTTCATACTTTCACTCCTGTATTATTGCTTGGCATCGGGATTTTTTTGGACCTTTTCCCGCAAGGATTGCAGCATTTCCTGCGCTGTTTTTTTTACTAAAATTTCATGGAACTGCTTCCGGTAATTGTTTATCAGGCTGACCCCCTCCACGTAAACATCGTAAATCTTCCAATCTCCGTTTCTTAAAACCAGGCGATAGTCAACCGGAATGTGCTCCCCTTCGTGTTGGATCACTGTTTTGACTTCGGCTTTTCTCGAGGAAAAAACGGTTTCATCCACCACCCGGACTTTATCCGATGAATACCCCTTGATGTCCTCGAAGTGTTCGACAATCTTCCCGAAATAATTTGTCTCGAGCAGCCGGGTGTACAGGTCTACGAACTCATTCTGCTGCTTTTCAGTCAGTTTCTGCCAATGATGGCCCAGACTCATCCTGGACATGATCCTGAAATCGAAGATTTCGTTGCCCAGATCCCGCAAGGTCTTTTTCAGCTCCGGACTGGAAGCACAATCGGTTTCACAGATATCCGAATTTTGAAAGGCCTTCAGGACCCGGTCGACATAGGCGGAAATTCGTTCGGCAGGCTCATCCGCATGCGATGGTCCCGCCCAGAACAGCCAGCATACACTCAACAAAAGAATGACTCGCTTGCGCATCTTTTCTCCCTGTCAGTCTATGTTAGTCCTTAACATTTCCAAATACATACTTGCTGACAAGCTCTCCAATATCGATAGGGGGCTGAGTATCCAGGATCATCTCGCCCGGTTCCAGATACATGCCCGACCCTCCGGGAGATATGCTGATGTACTTGTCTCCTATCAATCCGCTGGTCTTGATTGAGGCCATGGAATCGTCACTTATCTTGATCTCCTTGTCGATCTTCATGGTCACAATGGATACAAAGTCTTCTTTGTCCAGGGTGATCCTGGAAACCTGCCCCACTTTCACTCCGGAGATACTGACCTCATTTCCGGTCCGCAACCCGGTTACCGAGGTGAACCTGGCTTTCAAGGGGAAATACTCCGCACCGAGGAGTTCCACCTTGCCCAGCTTGACGGTCAAATACCCGACACAGAGAAGAGAAAGAACGACGAATATCCCGACACTTGTTTCCACGACATACTGCTTTGACATATTACCCTCGCTGCTTCCATTGAACACAACCAAGATCAAGAACATGTCTGCTCTGCGACAGAGCCTCGGCGACGAAATCCTGAAACGGGAGCGCCTTTGTTCCTGGAGAAGTTCCGATCTTCAGCCTGAAGTTGACGCATTGGGCGCCGTTATCCGCCTCATGGATAAAATCCAACTGATCGAGCTCTTTCTTCACCTTGTCGGACAGGGCAGGGATATCCTGCGATCCTCCCGGCATTATCCCGACCAATAACTTTTGACTGTAACGGCCGGCCAAACCGTTTTTTTCAGAGACACTTCTTAGAAAGACCCCGGAAATACGGGCCAGGAGCTTATGCGCGGTAATCAAACCGAGTTCTTCCTTGACTCCTTCTATATTGTCGATAACCAAAAGGACCAAGGTAAACTCCTGGTCATCGGGAAAAGCCGCATAGAACGTAGCCAAATCCGATTCCAAAGCCTTTCCGGTATTTAACGAGATGACCCTGTTTTCCAGTTCCTGTTGGCTGTCAATAAATTCGCGAACTACAGCGTGCGGATTGTGTTCCAGTTCCAGGGGATTGCCCTGAAACACCACCTGCCCTTGATCGATGAGAATAATCCTGTTGGAGACATAGAATACATCAGGAACGTCATGACTGACAAGAATTCCGGTAAAACCGAACCGTTTCTGATTGTCCACGATCATGGCCAGGACATTGATCTTTCGCACCGGATCGAGGCCGGTGGTCGGTTCGTCAAAGAGAACGACCTGTGGCCTGGTGACCAGAGCCCTGGCCAGGGCGACTCGTTTCTGCATGCCTCCGGAGACTTCGGCCGGATACTTTTCTTCGCTCCCGGTCAATTCCAGAAAATCGATCTTTTCCTGAACCCTTTTGTGTATCTCCTTTGGACTGAACGTCGACCCTTCCTTGAGGGGCAGCCCGATATTATCATAGATATTCATGGAATCAAAAAGGGCATTGCTTTGAAACATGAAGTTCACCTGCTGTTTCATCTGCGTTCTTTCCTTCCTGTCCATCTTTGAAAGATCCCGGCCCTTGTACAGGATTTCTCCTTCATCAGGAAGCATCAGCCCCATGATCAGCTTCAGCGTGACACTCTTGCCGACCCCGCTTTTCCCAAGCAGAGTCGTGACCTCAGCCGGATAGATGGACAGGTCTACTTTGTCCAGGACAACTTTGCTCTCAAATCGTTTGGAAACCTTTTTAAACTCTATCAAGGGTTCGGTCATAACGAGTAGAATATCGAGGTAAAAAACAATTTTCACTATATCAGTTTTGCGCCTTTAAAAAGGAATGTTTAAAGGCGCAAAACTGATATTACAGCAAGAACGAAGTCAGGACATAATCGCTGATCAAAACACAGACACAGGAGATAACTACGGCAGAGGTCGTGGCCTGACTGACCCCTCTGGCCCCGTGCCGTTCACTGCGCAGATGGACATTAAAGCCTTGGTAACAGCAGACAGTAACCACGAGCAGACCAAATACGAACGATTTATAAAATCCGCCGCTTATATCCTGTATGGTCACCATATCCGACATTCTGGAAAAGTATATTGCGGAATTGATGTTCAAAAGCAGAACTCCTGAAACATAGCCGCCGATTATGCCGATAACATCGAAAAGGGCCGTCAGTAATGGAAAAGACAGTATCGAAGCGGCAAACTTCGGGCTGATCAGGTAACGGATCGGATTGATATCCATGGTCACCAGGGCATCGATCTGTTCGGAGATCCTCATGATCCCTATTTCAGCGGTCATGGCCGAACCGGCCCTGGCCACGATCATGATCGCAGCCAGGACAGGACCCAATTCCCTGATGATGGACAGAGCTACCGCCCCCCCAAGCAGGCCTTCGGAACCGAACTTGACCAGGGTGTAATAGCCCTGCAGGCCAATGACCATCCCGGTGAAAAGCCCCACCAAAAGGATGATAAACATGGATTTGGCCCCGATGAAATAGATCTGCTTCAATATCTTCCCGAACTGAAAGGGCAGGACAAAAAGAAGGCCGAGCCCGTTCAGAAAAAAAAGGAACATGGACCCGAGCCGGCGGATGATCCTGATCATGCCGCGGCCGATAACACCAAAGAGATTCAAGTATTCCAAGCTTATCGATCCCATTGCGCAACACTCCGCATGACTTCAGCCTGTTTGCTTTGCTCAGCAGTTTGTACTCTTTTTCAGGGCCTCGGTCAAACCTAATCCATGCTTTTTGAACAATATACCCCCGCAGAGACAGTACATTGAAGACCTTGACAACACGGTCAAACATGACGTATGTCAGGATTGTTCACTCTCAAGGATGGTGCTTAGATGCTAGAGACACAAGGTGGTTGATCATGGCGACTGTAAGCAGAATGAGTCGAAGATCGTGTTTGAAGCTTATCGGGGCTCTCGGTCTTGGGGTATCCGCCCCGGACCTTTTTTTCGAACCAGCTCGGTCCCTTGCCGAACCAGCCCGGCATACTGTTGCCAGGACATTACCCTTAATGAACACCCTGGTTTCCATTACTGTCTGCGATGCATCACGGGATCTGGCGGAAGAGTCTCAGGAAGCGGCCTTTCAGACTATGAAGGACCTGATCCCCATTTTCAACCGCTTCGATCCAGAAAGCCGGATCAGCCGGCTCAATGTCTCCGGAAAACTGAACGATGTCCCCCCTCACTTTCTGCAGGTCCTTGAAACCTCGCAGGATCTCTTCTACCAAAGCGGCAAGGTCTTCGACATCACCGTGCTTCCCCTGCTCGAAAGACAGCAAGAAAGCGTCGCCAAAACCGGCAGGCCGCCGCAAATTCAAGAAATTCAGGATATGCGCAAAAGCCTAGGCTTTGAAAAAATAAAGTTCGGTCCGGGAAAAATCGTTTTTGCCCATGCAGGGGTCAGGATCACGTTAGACGGAATCGCCAAGGGCTATATCGTGGATCAGGCGGCCAGGACCCTGGAAAAACACGGTGTAAAATCCGCCTTGATCAACGCCGGGGGTGATATCCGGGCTATCGGCGGCAAGGGTCCTGTGCCCTGGCAGGTAGGACTTCGGGATCCGCTCGATCGCAGACAGCATGTCCAGATCTTCAACCTGGCGCACATGGCCGTGGCCACATCTGGCAACTATGAAAACTACTTCGATCCTCTGGCCAGACACCACCATATCATCAATAAAGATCTCGGTGATTCGCCCCGACGGACAATCAGCGCCACTGCAGTAGCCCGGACCGCGATGATGGCTGATGGCCTCTCCACTGCGATGTTTCTGGCCGGCCCGAAAAAAGGCCTGAAACTGATCGAATCTCTGCCCGGGGCCGAGGCCCTGGTCATGACCCGGGGAAGCCGGATTTTCAAGTCCTCCGGCTGGAATCAGTTTGCCGCGAGAGGCTGATGCCTTCCCGCCGGCTGTACATCATGAAGGCTTAACGTCCAGGAAGAGCCCACTGTGGACAGCGGTACGCATTCTGTACTATAAATCAGCAACTTTTGTGAAACTTCCCGTAAGGCATTGAAGTTTCTGACTCGATCTAACTGGCAATTATGGACTTCAACCCAGTTACATAATAGCCTGGCTAAATATCTTATATAAATTAATCAATTATATGTCAGATTTGCCAGAGGCAAATCTGACTATTGTCTTGAATGAGGCCGGGGCACGACCCGCAGTTCCGCCCACCCGCTCTTAACCTGTCTGCATATAGCTGCCTGGGATTCGGGGACCGCCCGCTCCCCGTCGCTTTCCACCCTGAAAAACCCTTTCCAAACTTCCTCTGGCAGACTGTCGCTGAAAAAAACGGCGCTTTCCTCTCCGCTTAAAAGCACCCCTTGTTTGAGAAGCCCTGGCCCCAGCTCCCGGGCCGGAAAATTATAGAGCTTGACTTTGAGCACTCCCTTCTTCTTTTCCTGGTTCAGAGACGGCTTGGAGGCGCAGCTGATGGACTCCCTCATCTGGGAATAATAGCCCTGCCTCCGGAAACAGGCTCCGATCAGACCCGGCATGGCCGCAGAAAGGGACAGCGAGCTGTGGTCAGTGTTCACGGTTTTTCGCAGGTCATCGACAGGCTGATTGTCCAGGAAAATGGTCTGGAGCCGGGTCTGGATATAATCTTCCGGGATCTGCAGGTCGCACTGCAGGATCTCCTGCAGAGTGCTTCCCAGCATTATCGGCAAGTAAACTCCCTGCCTGAGCAAAGGAAAAAATTCCGCTGTCAGTTCAGGATCGATCCTGAATTCATAGCGGACCAAGGTTGTGTTCTTCATTTCTTTACCTTATCCGGTCTGCGCCGGCGGACCAGAATTCCACAGGCGCAGGCCGGATATCCTCACCAGTTAAAGACCTGATCCAGTTCCGCGTCCGGGACGTCGAAGACCGTGGCGTGGGGATCCAGGGCTTCTCTTTTGAAGTATCTCGGCAAACGGTCGTCCTGGACCGTAAAGCCCGCAGCCTTGTTAAAGTCCCGCTCCGTCTTTAGAATTTTCTTGCCCAGTTCGGTGACGTCATTCGTGTCCAGCTTCAGGCCGTAACAGGTGTTGACCAGGTCGATCATGGCCTGGAAGGTCTCCGGCTGGTCGAGGACCGGAAAGGCCACGAACAGGCACATGCCGGTGGAGTCCACGACTGCCGTGGCGATCTGCAGGTTTCGGGAAAGCTCCGCCTGCCCCTGGGGTTTGAGCGGATCCACGTCGCCGCCGACCTTCATGATGTTCGCAGCCACGGCATAACCGGCTGTATGGTCCCCTCCCATGGGCGAGGTGGCATAGGTCACCCCGATGCCCTTGACCGCTCTGGGGTCGTAGGCCGGCAAGGCCTGGCCCTTGACCACCGGGGCCTTTTCCATTCCAAAAGCCTTGGCGGTCACTGCGGCCCCGCTGCCAAGAATCCTGCCCAGCGGCGTCCCCTCACCCACCTCCTTGACCAGCTCTATGGCCCGTTCGCCGTCGCCAAACTCCAGGAGTCCGGCCTCCATGGCCACTCCGATGGTCGCTCCCATTTCAATGGTGTCCAGGCCGAAGTCGTCATCCAGCCGGTCCAGCTGGGCGATCACATCCAGATCGGAAATAGCGCAGTTGCCCCCATGGGCCCAGACCGTCTCGTACTCCGGCTGTTTGGTCAGATAGTTGCCGTCCTTGTCCACATACACCCCGGAGCAGCGGATGACGCAGCCGCGATGACAGCCGTGGGTCGGGTTTCCGCCCCGCTTGCTTTCCAGCTCAGCCTGGGCCTCTCCGCTGATCTTCTCGGCCCCCACAAACTGTCCTGTCTTGAAGTTGTAGGTGGGATAGCCCCCGGCCTCGTTGATAATATTGGTCAAAACATTGGTCCCGTAGGCAGGCAGACCTTCGCCGGTGACCGGGTGTTTTTTCAGGCCTTCTCCGAAGAGCCTGTTGGCCTTTTTAAAACCTTCCGGATCTTGAGGCTGTCTGGCTTTGGTCCCGGTTCCGTCCAGGATGATGCACTTTATCCCCTTGGAACCCATGACCGCTCCGACCCCGCCGCGACCGGCATGACGCGTGGGCCTGCCTTCAGGATCGGTGACCGCAACCGTGGAGTTGGCCATCCGCATCTCCCCGGCCGGACCGATGCTGAGCATGGACCCGTTCTTCTGGTACTCCCCGATAAACCTGTCCATGAGCTGATAATTGGTGAACATCTTCAAATCATTGTCTTTCTCGATCTTGACCCCGTCCTTGCTCAGGCGCAGGACATAGAGGTCCTCGTTCTGCCTGGCTCCCTCCAGGACAATAGCGGCGTAGCCGAGTCTGGCCAGGACCTGGGCCCCCTGCCCTCCGGCGTTGGCTTCCTTGATCCCGCCGGTCAATGGACTCTTGCAACCCACGGACAAGCGTCCTGAATTGACCGCCGCAGTCCCGCTCAAAAGCCCGGGGGCGATCACCAGCTTGTTCTCCGGCCCCAGGGGATGGCAGTCCGCAGGTACTTCCTTTGCGATCAGAGTCGAAGTCAACCCCCGGCCCCCCAGTCCTGCATATTGCCCCAGGGCCTCTTCCCTGGCCTTGACCTCCTGACCGCTGACATCGATCCGCAAGATCTTGTCCATGCCGCACCTCCTTGAAAAAGTTTTCTTCAGGGAAATAAATAGATTTCAATAGGCAAAGTTACAAGAGTTTCAGGCAGGATGCAAGCAAAAACTGGAATCTTTGACATGCAAGGCGCAAATGGTTACTTCATTTTCATGAGCAAGAAGAAAAAAATCAGCAAAATCCAAAAAGGACCTGACCGCTTACTGCAACTCTTTCACCGGTCGGACCACCCTTTGAGCCTGAAGAAGATCCTTCGTTCCTTTGCCCCTAAAAAGCACCATAAAAAAGAGATCCTGGAGAGAATAGAAGAACTGGTGGCCTCGAACAGACTGATTTCCCTGAACAGGGGCCGGGCTTTCGTCCCGCCGGACAAACTCAAACAGATCAAAGGCCGACTGGAAATGACGGCCTCGGGAGCTGGATTTCTCCTGCCCGAAGAAAAGGGCCACGCTGATGTCTACATTTCTCCGGACGATCTGGGCGGGGCCTGGCCCGGTGATACGGTCATCGCCGCGGTTCTGCCGGGGAGAAGGGGAAAAAAGCCAGAAGGCAGGGTCATCAGGATCAAAGAGCGCAGGATGGCGGAGACCCTCGTGGTCCTCACCAGAAAAACCGCGGCCCATACCTTCGCGGCCAGGGCGATGGACAGGTATTTTCAGATCTTCTTTCTGGTCGATGTCCGCCCGCTCAAGGGGAAGGCCGAACCGGGAGAGGTCCTTGTGGTCAAGACCCTCCGGCAGCTTGAGGCCGGAATGTTCAAGGCCGAAGCCCTTTACAGCCTGGGGCGGGAAGAATCGGTCCAGGTCCAGGAAAGTATCGTCAAGATCCAGAAGGAGATCTCCCGGGAGTTTCCGGAAAAGGTTCTGGAAGCAGCCGGGACCCTGCCCCTGGATCCGGATGTCTCGGATTTCGAGGCTCGCGAGGATCTGCGCGCTTTGGGATTCGTGACCATAGACGGCGAGGATGCCAAAGATTTCGACGATGCCGTCTTTGTGTACAGGCAGGACGGGACCTTCAGGCTCATCGTGGCCATTGCCGATGTCAGCCATTACGTCCAGGCAGACGCGCCTCTCGATCAGGAGGCGGCCAAGCGGGGAAATTCATTCTATTTTCCCTTATCTGTGGAACCCATGTTCCCCGGGGAGCTCTCAAACGGGCTCTGCAGCCTGCTTCCGGACAGAGACAGGCTGGTCATGGCCGTGGACATGAATTTCTCCCGGACCGGGGAACGGACTGACTCCCGATTTTACCCGGCCCTGATCAGATCAAGGGCCAGACTGACCTACACCCAGGTCAAAAAAGGGGTTTTGCAGGAGGAAGAAGAGGTTCGAAATGAAATCCGGGATCAGCTCCCCATGCTGCATCTGGCTGAACAGCTGGCCAGGACCCTCAATGCCAAGCGAAAACAGAGGGGCTCCCTGGATTTCGACCTCCCGGAACCGGAAATCGGCTTCGATTCCGGGGATGCTCCAACTCATATCCGCTACCGGGAACATCACTTCGGGCATCAGATCATAGAGGAATGCATGCTGGCCGCAAATGAAGCCGTTGCCGAATTCCTGGGGCAAAACGGCTTTCCCTGCCTCTATCGAATCCATCCTGAACCTGACCCGGAAAAAATCCTGAGCCTCTTCAATCTCTTGTCCAAGTCTGATTTGCAACCCGCAGTCCCGGAGACGGCCGACCCCAAGAGCCTGCAGCAACTGCTCCAAAAGGCAGCGGGAACGAAACAGGAGTTTCTGGTCAACAGGCTCCTGCTCAGGTCCATGATGCAGGCCGCCTATTCGGCAAAAAACAAGGGTCATTACGGTCTGGCAGCCGCGCACTACTGCCATTTCACCTCTCCCATCAGGCGCTATGCCGATCTCATGGTCCACCGCATCCTGAAAACAGCCCTCGGCCTCTCCCGGGCCAGAAGCAGGTCCCGGCGCTCCCTGGAGAACATGGCCCTGCATCTGAACGACCAGGAGAGAAAAGGGGTCGATGCCGAACGGGAGATCCACAAACGCTTGACCATCATCTACCTTATGGACAAAATCGGGGAACGGTTTACCGGACTGGTTTCATCGGTGGCGGAAAAGGGGTTCTGGGTGGAACTCGACCAAATTCCCGCAGAAGGGCTTGTCAGGCTGGACACCCTGCCCAACGACTATTTCGTCCTCATCCCCGAGGAACAGCGCCTCAGAGGGCGGCGGACAGGCAAGACCTTCGGCCTCGGGGATCAGGTCCGGGTCAGATTGAGCAATTGCAGTCTCTCCCGTCTGGAGATCGATCTGGAAATCGAGAATTGAACGCTTGTTGATCCAGCTTCGCTTTCCCAACCCTGTAGGTTGCGTAATCTGAATAGCCTCACTTGCCGATGCAAAACCGCGAAAAAATCTGCTCCAGGACATCATCCGAGGTGATCTCCCCTGTAATCTCGGACAGGCTGGAAGCGGCCTCATCCAGGTAAACGGTCAGGGCGTCGAACCCGACCCCTTGGGCCAGCGCCTGCTCGCATTCCTTTAGCGCCTGCAGGGCGGACCGGGTTTTTTCCCGCTGTCTCAGGTTGGGAACCAGTTCATCAGAGCCTGGTTCAGCCTTGTTTCCGATAATTTTCTGCCTGATCCCCTCAATCAGATCGTCCAGCCCCCGGCCGGTTTTGGCTGAGACCAAAACAGAGTCAAATCCTGGCGGCGAAAGGTCAGTCTCGTTTAGCTCAACCGGCATCAGATCCCATTTATTATGCACCAGAAGGACCTTTTCCGGGCCGATCTCTGTGGCGCGTCTAAGAATCTCCGCTTGAAGCGGTTCTGAAACGTCCAGGGTCAGACAGACCAGATCCGCTGCCTGGATCAGCTCCTGGCCCTGATCGAGGCCGGCCTGTTCGACCTGGTCGCCGGCCTCCCTGAGTCCTGCGGTGTCCACGAGCCTGACCGGAAGTCCTCTCAGGTTGACCGCCTCTTCCAGATAATCCCGCGTGGTTCCGGGTACCGGGGTGACAATGGCCCGGCTTCGTCCCAAAAGGCAGTTCAAGAGGCTGGACTTGCCGGCGTTGACCCGGCCAGCCAGCACGACCAGGGCCCCTTCCCGCAGGCAGTTGTATCTGGAGAAATTATCCAGCAGCCGCTTCAAGGGGAGCTCGACCTCCTGCAGCCCGACCAGCAGTGCCTGCGGAGACAGGGGTTCCAAATGGTCTTCAGGAAAATCCAGATCCGCGCTCAGGTCTGCCTTGATCTGCAGCAGCTTTTCCTTCAAGGCAAAGACATGACGTCCAAAAGCGCCGGACAGTTTTTGTCCTGCGAAACGCAGTCCACCCTCGGCCGGGGCAGCGATAAGCTCGGCCACTGATTCGGCCTGGCTCAGATCCAGACGGTCGTTCAAAAAGGCCCTCAGGGTAAACTCGCCTCTTTCCGCGGCCCTGGCTCCCAGCTCCAGGACCCGCTCCAGGACGGTCTGGACCACGGCCGGACCTCCATGACAATTGATCTCCAGGACGTCTTCCCCGGTATAGGAGCCCGGTCCCGGCATATAACTGACCAGAACATCGTCCAGGAGGCCCCCGGCCTTGTCTTTGATAGCCCCGTGATGCAGGACATAGGCTTTGAAGCCGGAAAAACCGGTTTTGGCCGGAACAAAGAGCTCGAGACCGATAGACCGGCTCTCGGGGCCGCTGATGCGGATAATCCCTATTCCCCCTGAACCGAGAGGAGTCGAGACTGCGGCTATGGTCTCAATCAGAGCTTTCCTCCGACCGCACCTTCTTTGGAGAGATCAAGACCCGCTTCATCTTCCCCTCCCCTGTGCTGCGGGTGGCGACCTGATCATCATCCTGGAGTTCCATATGGACCAGCCTGCGGTGATAGGAACTCAAGGGTTTTGTGGATTGGGTCTTGCCTGTCTCCTTGACTTTTTCCGCCAGAAAGCGGGCGTTCTGCTTCTGGAATTCATCCTGCCGGCTCCGGTAATCGCCGGCATCAAGCTGGACGTAAACCTTTTCCGGCCATTCTCTGGCCAGAACCCGGTTGACCAGGTATTCAAAAGCGGCAATATTCTGCCCGTCTTTGCCGATAATCAATCCTGAATTTTCAGGATCCGTAATGATCACATCGGCCCGGCTTCCGTTCAGCCTGACCTGGAGTTCGGGATTATCCGTTATCATTTCCAGCAGCTTGCAGACAACATCCTTGATGCGTTCTTCCAGGCCGCTGCCTGTGTCTTTGAGGCCGGCCTGAATGACCGTGTTTCTTCCGCCAAGACCGAAGATTCCGGTCGAGCCGGAATCCAGCACTTCTACGGACAGGCCGTCTTCATCGGTATTGAAATAGGAACAGGCCTTTTTGATGGCTGAAGCCATATCTTTATCTTCAAATCTTTTTACCTCGCTCATAATGCCCTCATCTTGAACGCCGTGAGTTCACTTTTCTTGATATTCTCTTTGTCTCTGGGATCAGACCTTGCGCAGGGTATACCACTGCTGCAGGATGGAGATCATATTGTTGGCGAAAAAGTAAACCACCAGTCCGGATGGAAAATTCAGGAAAATAAAAGTCAAAAACAACGGCATGATCATCATGATCTTAGCCTGTGTCGGGTCGCCGGCAGTAGGCGAGAGTTTCTGCTGCAAGAACATGGACAAGCCCATGATGACCGGGGTCACATACAGCGGATCCTTGGCTGCCAGGTCAGCCAGCCAGACGATGTCGGTGAAGGGGACATGAGAAATAAACGGCGCGTGCCGAAGTTCCACCGAGCCAAGGAGCGCTTCGTAAAGACCGATAAATACCGGAATCTGAAGGAGCATCGGCAGGCAGCCCCCGGCCGGGTTGACCTTGTAGGTCTTGTAGAGCTGCATGAGCTCCTGATTCATTTTTGTGCGGTCTTCCTTGTACTTCTCCTTCAACTCCTTCATCATCGGCTGGATCTTCTTCATCTTTTCCATGGATTTGTAGCTCTTGTGGGTCAAGGGCCAGAAAAGGATCTTGATGACAAGGGTCAGCAGGAGGATGGCCACACCGTAATTGCCCACAAAGCCGTAAAAAAACTTGAGCAGCTGAACCAGGGGCTTGGCCACGATGTTCAGGTATCCATAGTAAATGGAGGCTTCGAGGTCTTTGGGAATCGGGGCCAGGAGTGATTTCTTCTTGGGACCCAGAAAATAAATAGCACTGAGGTCCTGCCGCTGTCCGGGCTGAAGGTTCAGGTTCGTCTCCAGGGAAACCCTGTAGATTCCCTGCTCATAGACCCCCTTGAAAAAAGCGTCACCGGAGGTGGGCACCAGGGCCAGCAGAAAATAGTTGCTGTCTATTCCGGCCCATTTGACCGGGTTGGCCGGCTGGAGCCCCACGCTCAGATCATCGGTGTCGTCTTCTCTTTCCAGACCGTTCTCTTCCTGATAATAGATCATGTTGGTCCGGTTGTACCTGTTCTCATTCTCCACCAGACCCTGACTGGCCATGGTCTGTCCCAGAAAACCGCTGGTCAGGCCCTGTGTCTTGTTGATGACCGACAACTCCTCGCTGATCTGGTAGGTATCGGCCTCGAAGATGAGCCTGCGCTCGAGGATCAAGCCATTAAGATTGCCCCGGAGGGTCAACTCGCCTCTTTCCATACCCTGCAGGTGAAGGTCCTTTCCTTCCAGAGACCACTTGCCCTGACTCCAGGTCGGTTTCAAATTCAAAAGGAGGCCCATGGGGGCCTTGGCCCGGGATTCGGGAGAGACCAGGTCGACAGGCGGGGAGTCTTCCTCGATGGTCTCGTCGTATTTTTTCAGGAGAAAATGCTCCAGGATTCCGCCCCGAGTGTTGATGACCGCTTGATAGAGCGGGGTATCCACAGTTATCCGCCGGCCTGTCTGTTCCTGAAATTCAGAGGCGGGAAGCGCACCGTGACTAGGCTGCTGGTCGACAGGCTGTTCTCCTCCCGTGGTCTGGTTGCCCATTTCGGCCGCAGGACCGGGAGCCTGCGACTGCTGCCTGACTTCTGTCCCGCTATTCTTCCCTGTCTGCACCGGTTGTTCCGGGGGAAACAGCAGGTTCCAGCCGACAAGAACGACCATGGTCAGGCCCAGGGCAAGCAAAATTCGCCAGTTATCATTCATTGTTTTCTATTTACTCCTCTTTGATCTCACTTTTCAGAGCGCCCTTTATCAGGGACGGGGTCGAATCCGGGTTGAGCCAGCGGGTGGCAGCGAACCAAACGCTTCAGAATCAGCAGTCCACCCATTAAAGGCCCATGGATTTTCAAAGCCTGCAGGGCATATTCTGAACAGCAGGGATGGAAACGGCAACTCGGGGGCAGAAAAGGAGAGACTGTCCATTGATAGACACGGATCAGCCAGATTAATGGTTGGTACATTATGGGAATTAACTCTTCAACTCATTACAAATCCTGGAGACAACCGGCGACAACTCTCGATCGACCTGGAAGTAGCTGAGCTTCCCGGGCAGGAGATGCTTCTTGGGAACAACGACGATATCCACATCCACATCCATATCGAGTCGATGTTGGTTCAATCGAAAAAATTCCTTTAGAATCCGCTTGACCCTGTTTCGTTTGACGGCCTTGCCGATCTTTTTGCTTACAGCTGTACCCACCCGCAATCCATGGGCCCGCATTCCTCGACAACTGACAAAAAGGATGAAATTTTTGGAAAAGTAGCGTCTTCCGTTCCGATAACAGGCGAGGAAATCCTGTCGCTTTTTGAGCCTGCGCTCACCGGGATAAGGGTACCCAGTCAATACTTGCTGCATAAGCTTTTGGGATCAGACGGCCAATCGCTTCCGTCCCTTGGCCCGTCTGCGTTTCAGCACGGCTCTGCCGCTTTTGGTTCGAGAGCGGACAAGAAACCCGTGCGTCCTCTTCCGGCTGATTTTGCTCGGCTGAAATGTTCTTTTCATAAGTATGCTCCTTTCTTTGAGTTGTGATCGAACCGTTACGAAAATGTCTCAGGCCGAGCGTTTTATAATAGAAATAAACAGGGAGCGGCCCGAGACAGCGACGTCTGTATTTTCTTTGCAAAAAAAGTATGTATTTACCTGCAAATCCATCCACAGTCAAGAGTCACTATCCGCTTGAAAATTTGAAAAATCAAGCTGCGTCCCGGGCCTCCGTCAACCAGCGATAGAACATGATCAAGGCTATCAGCTGGCCGACGAAAAGGACGACATCTCTGGCCAGAAACGCGTGCAGCATGACCAGAGACGCCCCGAAGGTCAGGCAAAGGACGTTTATCCGGAAGAACAGCCTCTTTCCTAATCTGTATTTGGTCCTTGACAGGCAGATAAGCGTCACAAAAACAAGCTGCAGAAAAGAACCGAGTACGATGGAAATCAGTTCGAGCCAGAACATAAGAATTATACTTGACAGGGAACAACATTCTTTGTATATTCTTCATTCAGCGATGCGGGGTGGAGCAGTACGGTAGCTCGTCGGGCTCATAACCCGAAGGTCCCTGGTTCAAATCCAGGCCCCGCTTCCAAAGATTTCAAGGGGTTGAGACCGACAAGGTTTCAACCCCTTCTGCGTTTGCCGCCTTGTTACTCACCAGCTGGCCGTCTGTTGCCGGACCTGGTATGGTGCACGGGCTTTTGTCTGCGGTCTGAACCTAGCCCCCTTCAACCGCAGGGAGCAGGGTGACGTGATCTGCATCCGCCAAAACCCGATCTTCCCGGGCTTGGCGGCCGTTGACCAAAACGATCTTGCTCCTGTTCGAACCAAGGCCGAGGTGCTGAAGCAGATCCGCAATGTCCGCCCCGGACTCGAGGTCCAGTTCGAATTCCTCCCCATGGCCGGGAGCAAATCGTTTCAAGTCGCCGAGCAAGGTGATTGTAAGCCGCATCCATTGCCTCCTGGATTCAAGAGAATATATTATTCAGAGAGTTCTCTTTAGCTGGTGTTTGGCCGGGAACTCACCCATATACTTCGTCACTGCAAAAAGATGTGCTGAAGCCTCAATGACCTGCAGGTCCCGAAACACTTCTCTCTCCCCGCTTCTTGCAATAGGCCGGGAAGAACTTGATTTCCTGAAAAAACTTTAGAAAAAGGCGCGGTCTTTTGTCAAGCGAGGGCGAGGCAAGCAGGATTCGGTCTCAAGCCTTCAACCGGAGCCGGCCTTATTGCAGAAAGTCAATGGTGGCTAAATCCGTTATTTGTACTGCCGCTAAACTTTCAGCCGGAACTGAGCTGATCAGCCAGACGGATGGGCTCGGGAATCCGGTAGCGGGGACAGAGGGAGAGCACCAGGTCCACCGCCGTTTCCAGGCCGACTCTGTGTCCAGTGGAGACGTAGACCGGCTTGACCCTGCTCCTGGTCCTGACTACAGCGCCGATCGTTTCGCCCTTGTCCACAAGCGGGCTCCAGTCCCCCTTTTTCGGCCCGGGCAGGCTGTGCTGGCCCAGGAGTCTGGACTTGGCAACTCCGATGCTGGGCAGATCCAGGAGCAGGCCAAGGTGCGAGGCCAGGCCGAAGCGTCTGGGATGGGCTAGACCCTGACCGTCGCAGAGGATCAGATCCGGGCTCAGGGCAAACCGCTTCACGACCCGGTATAGAACCGGGGCCTCCCTGAATGAGAGAAACCCCGGAATATAGGGAAAGAGCACTTTGTCCCGGACAACGATTTGGTCCACAACCCGCAGACCATGACGATCAAGGATAACGCCGGCCGCCTGGACCGTATTCGGAATTTTTTTGCAATATCCGACATCCAGCCCTGCGATATAGCGAAGACCTTGAAAGCCGCCCTCCCGGACGATCCGGCTGCGGAGCCTATCTTGAATCTCCCTGGCCCGATCCAGGCTGACCGGGCCTGAAGGTAATAATGACATACCATGCTCCCATATAATCAGGCTCGTCATAAGCCGTGCATCATGAACCCCGTAATTTCTGCTCTATTGCCTCTGCTGGCAAAAAATGATAAAAAAGACATAAGCAGTGCTGAAATAGCGATCCAATTCAGTCTCTTCTGGCAAAGACCCTTGCCTCTTCATTTCAGCGTCTGTTTCTGGAAAGGATACAGCCAAGCAGTATAGCCCAACAATCAAACACGGAGGAACAGATGAATTTCGAAAACCTGGACGAAATCCTCGATTTCGCTATAGAAAAAGAGATAGAAGCTTCTGATTTCTACAGGACACTGGCCAAAGAGGAACGCTACTCCGACCCAACCACAATGTTTGAGGAGTTTGCCGGGGAGGAGGAAAAGCATAAGAAAATGCTGCAGAACTTCAAGGAAAAAGGAGTCAGTCGAAGCCTCCAGGAATATAAACTGAAATGGATAAAGGATTTGAAACGCAGTGACTACCTTGTTGACTTGGAGTATAAACCCGGACTGCCCTACAACGATATTCTTCTGCTGGCCATCAAACGGGAAGAAAAGTCCCTCAAACTCTACAACGAACTCCTGGACAAGGTCGATGACGGGGACAGCAAAAAGCTTTTCCAGGTCCTTTGCCAGGAAGAAGCCAAACACAAGCTGACCCTGGAGACCATGTACGACGACTACATGGCCAAAATGGGAGACTGAGATTCAGATCGGCCCCTGGAAACGTCCGGGGTCGATCTGGATCCTGCTTTGAGCGCTCAAGAAAATCGGGCACAAAAAAATGCAAATACCTCCCATTGAGACCACCCGCATTCAACCCCTCAACCACAAACATTCCAGGGACGGCAAATACGTGCTGTACTGGATGCAGCAGTCCCAGCGGGCCGAGCACAATCCGGCCCTGGAGTACGCCATTGCCGAAGCCAACCGGATCCGCCTCCCGGTCCTGGTCGTCTTCGGGCTCAGCCAGACCTACCCGGAGGCGAATCTGCGTCACTTTACCTTCATGCTCCAGGGGCTGCAGGAAACCAAGACATCTCTAGCCGACAGAAAAATCCTGCTGGCGGTCCAAAAGGGAACGCCACCGGAGGTGGCCATCCAGGCGGCACGGGGCGCAGCCCTGCTGGTCTGCGACCGGGGGTATCTGCGGCACCAGAAGAGATGGCGTGAACAGGTGGCCGATGCCGTGGATTGCCAGGTGATTCAGGTCGAGGGGGAGGTGCTGGTGCCAACACATGTGGTCTCGAGCAAACAGGAGCATGCGGCCAGAACCATCCGGCCTAAAATCCACAGGCACCTCCCCCGCTATCTTCTGGACTGTCCGTCCGGGGAGCCGAGGCTGAGCTCCCTGGATATGAACATGGAGAGCCTTGGCTTGTCGGACCTGAACAAGGTATTGAAGGATCTTCGAACCGACCGGGATATCCTGCCGGTGGACCGTTTTTTCAAAGGAGGAACCCGGCGGGCCAAGAAGATCTTTGCCGATTTTACGGCAAACAGACTCGAACGCTACCCAGAGAACCGCAACCAGCCCCAGACCGACGACGTCTCCCATATGGGCATGTTTCTGCACTTCGGCCAGATCTCTCCTGTCTGGCTGGCCCTTACGGTTTACAGGCTGGACAGCCCCCTTTCAGAACCCCAGGAGGTCTTTTTAGAGGAATTGATCGTACGCCGGGAACTGGCCGTGAATTTCGTTGAACACACCCCGGATTACGACCGCTACTCCTGCATACCGGCCTGGGCCGCCAGGACTCTGGATGAACACCGGGACGATCCCCGCCCCTGTTTCACGCCGGAAGAGCTGGAGGCCGCCGAAACCCACGATCCATACTGGAACGCTGCCATGAAGGAAATGAAGGCCAGCGGCTACATGCACAACTACATGCGCATGTACTGGGGCAAAAAGATCCTGGAGTGGTCCAGGGAGCCCAAAGAGGGGTTTGCCCTGGCTCTTCGCCTGAACAACCGCTACTTCCTGGACGGCCGGGATCCGAACTCCTACGCCGGAGTGGCCTGGATCTTCGGGGTCCATGACCGGGGCTGGCCGCAACGGCCGGCCTTCGGCAAGGTCCGTTCCATGACCGCCAAGGGGCTGGAGCGCAAATGCGACATCAAGGGCTATGTGGACAAGGTCGAAGCCCTCTGTCAGCGCGACCGCAGCCGCGCTGACATATTGAATGTTGACTGAGGAAGATATACTGATCCAACTTAGCATTTTGTGAAATTTGGGCCTGAAGCCTTGGGGTCGCCGGTCTTTGTTGTAAAAATCAAAATTGGATCAGTATAGAACTCTCCGGTCTTCGCTGGTTGAAGTTTCTCAAAAGCAACCAAAGAAAGATTATCCGTGTCAATCCGGGTGATCCGTGGGCATATTCCCGTCGTCGCCAAGCAGCTCGATGAGCTTTTTGTCCGCCGCCGGAAAGGCGAACCGGGAAAGTTCATCAGCACGGACCCAGCGGCTGTCAACGGCAAAGCAAAGCTTGGGCTGCTGTTCTTCGTCTTTGAGACGACACCAGAAGGTGTGCAGGGTGACCCGGAAGACTGTGTAGCTGTGCCGGATAACAATGATCTTCTCTCCAACCGTGA
>JAIPDR010000185.1 GCA_021737615.1 Desulfohalobiaceae bacterium
CCGGAGGCCGTGAACCGTGAACCCATAAAGAAGATACAATGATCGCATTTATTATCAGGCGGGTGCTGCAGGCCATCCTGGTCATGCTCATCATCAGCGTCATCGCCTTTGCCATCAAGCATAACGTAGGGGATCCGGTCCGTCAGATCACCGGTATTTCCGTTTCAGAGGCTGAACGGGAAAAGCTCCGCGATGAACTGGGCTTGAACGACCCCATTCCGGTTCAATACTATCGTTTTTTCAAGGGCTTGTTGCACGGTGATCTCGGCAAGTCCTTTTTTTACAAGAAACCGGCCACCGATGTCATCCTGAGCAAAGCCCCGGCTACTCTGGAACTCGTTTTGATCAGTTCGCTGATCATCATCTGTCTCTCGGTCCCTCTGGGTATCTATTCGGCCATCTATCCCAACCGTGTCTTTTCCAAGGCCGTCATGGGGGGCAGCATCGTCGGGGTCTCCATCCCTGTCTTTTTGACGGCTATCATGTTTGTCTACTTCTTTTCCGTCAAACTCGGCTGGCTGCCTTCCTTCGGCAGGGGAGACACCGTGAATGTCGGCGGATGGAGAACAGGCCTGCTGACCGTGGACGGCTGGAAACACCTTATCCTGCCCAGTGTCTCCCTGTCCTCGATCATGCTTCCTTTGTTCATCCGCCTGATCCGCTCGGAGATGATGGAGGTTCTGGAGTCGGAGTATATCAAATATGCCTGGGCCAAGGGACTGAAGCGGCAGCGGATCTGGTTTCTGCACGCCTTCAAGAACACCCTTCTGCCGGTGATCACCGTGGGCGGGGTCCAGTTGGGGATCACCATCGCCTTCACCATCTTGACGGAGACGGTCTTTCAGTGGCAGGGTCTCGGGTTCCTCTTCATGGAGGCAGTGGAGCGATCGGACACCTCCCTGCTGGTGGCCTACCTCATGTTTGTCGGCGTGATCATGGTGGTGGTCAACACGGTGGTGGACATCATTTACGGGATGGTCAATCCGACGGTCAGAATAGCGGGGACAGGGCAATGAGAGAAAAGTGGGAACGCTTCAAGAAGTCATACATCTGGTACAGTTTTCGCCGGGATAAAGTTGCCATCCTCAGCAGCGGGGTCTTTCTCTTTCTGCTGTTTTGCGCTGTCTTTGCCCCGCTGGTGGCCCCCTATTACCCGTATGCTCCGGAAAATATCGACATTCTCTCTTCCGAGCTCCCTCCGGTCTGGATGGACGGCGGAAATGAAGACTATCTGCTGGGGACCGACGCCCAGGGCAGGGACATGCTCTCCACCATGATCTACGGGATGCGGATTTCCATTATCATCGGCATCGGGGCCGTCATCCTGCAGGCCATGCTGGGCATCGTCATAGGACTGATATCCGGATATTTCGGAGGCAGGCTGGATAATTTCTTCATGCGCACGGCCGATGTCCAGCTCTCGTTTTCTTACCTCATGGTGGCCATCTTCTTGAGCGCGATCCTGCAGACTGCCGTGGGGGTGGGCCGCTTCAACGAAATCGCCGTGCCCTTTCTTATTCTGGTCATCGGTCTGGCCCAGTGGCCCCAGTACGCCCGCACCGTCCGGGCCTCGGTACTGGCCGAGAAGAAGAAGGAATACGTAGAAGCGGCCCGGGTGGCCGGATTCAATTCCCAGCGAATCATGTGGAAGCATATCCTGCCCAACTGCATGTCTCCCATCCTGGTCCTGTCCACCATCCAGGTGGCCAACGCCGTGATGAGCGAAGCGGCCCTGTCCTTTCTCGGTCTGGGCATGCCCATCACCAGACCCTCTCTTGGCTCCCTGATCAACTCCGGATTCGAGTACATCTTCAGCGGTTCCTGGTGGATCACCGCCTTTCCGGGTGTCCTGCTCGTGGTCCTGGTCCTGGCGGTCAACCTGTTGGGCGACTGGCTCCGGGACGTGCTTAATCCCAAGCTGTACAAGGCCTAGAAGAGAGTGAGGAGTGAGGAGTCGGACGTCGGGAAGAGAAGAGGCATAGGGCTTAGAGCATTGAGCATAGGGAAGAGGGGAAGAAGAAGGTCGGACGTCGGGAAAACATAGGTCAGATGTCAGCCTGCCTCTGGCTATGATGACATATAACTATCGAATATTTATTACAATATACAGGCATGCTGTTACAATAAAGCTCAAGTCCACAGCTGCCAGTTTGATTGAGGAAGAAGCTTCAATTTGAGTCACTGGCACTCTCTTTACGAACCGGGCGACAGGGTTCTCTTGCGCGACCTCGCTGGGAGGTTCTCAGGTTTTTTTAGGCTCGCGAAATGGGGGAAACCGGACCGCGTCTACGGCTTCAAACCATAAGACTGCAGAAGATTATCGTTCAGGCAGCATCAAAGTTTATAGCAGAGTCTAA
This sequence comes from Desulfohalobiaceae bacterium, assembly GCA_021737615.1. GTDB lineage: Bacteria > Desulfobacterota > Desulfovibrionia > Desulfovibrionales > Desulfothermaceae > JAABTT01. The sequence continues at coordinate 2,358 of JAIPDR010000185.1, forward strand.
GAGTCCGGAGGGGGCAGGGATCCCCCATGAGCGAGCCATAGAAAACCGAGAGCCGGAAGCGTTTAAGCGCAAGAGAACCCTGTGACCGGTTCGTATTATTCCGCATTCTTAAATGAAGTTTCATATGAGTAGTCAGTGGAAGGAGGGTGGAAGAGTCGGAGATCTGCTGGCTGGAACTGTGAACTTTTTTTTCTGCAACCGTGAACCGTGAACCGTGAACCCGGTCCAACAAGGGAAACAACCGGTGTTACTATCCTGAAAAAAACACGAATTCTGAGCTAAAAGAATACAAATGTCCAAGTTACTGGAAGTCCAAGACCTTGTGGTCAATTTCGCCTTGAGAAACGCCGACCTGACCGCCTTGAACGGGATCAGTTTTTCTCTGGAGCAGGGGGAACGGCTGGGCCTGGTCGGCGAGAGCGGGGCCGGCAAATCCGTGGCCGGATTCTCCATCATCAATCTGATCAGCAAGCCGGGATATATCGCCTCGGGGCGTGTTCTCTTCGAAGGCCGCGAGCTGAACCGTCTTTCCCAGGAGGAAATGCGTTCGATCCGGGGCAATAAGATCAGCATGGTCTTTCAGGACCCGATGATGACCCTGAACCCGGTCCTGACCATCGGCACCCAGATGATGGAGACCCTGATGGTCCACAGAGACCTGAGCCAGAACAAGGCCCGGGAGATAGCCGTGGACAAGTTGCGCCAGGTCCAGATCCCTTCTCCGGAGAAAAGACTGGAACAGTACCCCCACGAATTCTCCGGGGGGATGCGCCAGCGGATCATCATCGCCATTTCCATGCTCAACAATCCCAAGCTGATCATCGCGGATGAGCCTTCAACCGCCCTGGATGTGACCATTCAGGCCGAGATCATGGATCTGTTTATCGGGCTCTGCAAACAGGAGCACATGGGCTTGATCCTGATCACTCACGATCTGGCCGTGGTCTCCGAGACCACGGAAAAGATAGCCGTCATGTATGCCGGCAAGATTGTGGAAAAAGGAAACACCCAGGATGTGGTCACCAATCCCCAGCACCCCTATACCAAGGGACTGATTGCGGCATTGCCCCAGGAGGGGGTCAAGGCCGGGTCCAGGCTGAGTCAGATTCCGGGAACCATGCCCACCCTGACCAGCATCCCTCCGGGGTGCTCTTTTCATCCCAGGTGTGACCGCCGCCTCGAGGTCTGCAGGACAAAGCCTCCCCTGTACTACCGGGGAGAAAACCCGGAAGGGGAAGTGGCCTGCCATCTGTTTGCCTGAACCAACAAAAAAAGACAATTTCACGACAATCTTGGCTTGGCCAGGATTGGAGTCGTCCATGGACCAAAAAATGGAAGCACAGGATCGATCTCTGCTCAAGGTGAACAATCTCTCCAAGATATTCGATATATCCGGAGGGCTGCTGGACCAGCTCAGCTGGCGGCAGGGCAGGCTCACCCGGGTGAAGTATCTGGTCAAGGCCCTGAACAACGTCAGTTTTCAGATAAAATCCGGTGAAACCTTCAGCGTCGTCGGGGAGAGCGGCTGCGGGAAATCCACCCTGGGCCGGACGGTCATCGGGCTGCATCCGCCAAACATGGGACAGATCTATTACCAGGATGCGCGTATTGACGGCCTGAACCCCAAGCAGATGCTGCCCTTTCGCAAAAAGATGCAGATGGTCTTTCAGGACCCCTACGCCTCCCTGAACCCGCGCAAGCGGGTCCAGCAGATATTGGAAGAGCCCCTGCGCTTTCACTATCCGGGCCTGCGGCCGGCGGAGATCAAGGATCGCATCGAAGAGGTCATGTTTCAGGTGGGAGGGGATGTCCAATGGCTCAGCCGCCTGCCCCACGAGTTTTCCGGGGGGCAGCGCCAGCGGATCAGCATTGCCAGGGGGCTGGTGGTCGGCCCGGAGTTTATCGTGGCTGACGAACCGATTTCCGCCCTGGACGTCTCCATCCAGGCCCAGATTCTGAATCTGCTTTTAGACGCCCAGGAACAGCGTGGCTTGACCTACCTGTTCATCGCCCATGACCTGTCTGTTGTCGAACACATCAGCACCAGGGTGGCGGTCATGTACCTGGGCACGATCTGCGAGCTGGCCAGGACCGGGGACCTCTTTTCCAACCCGCTCCATCCCTATACAAGGGCCCTGCTAAGCGCCATTCCCAGGATCGGGAAGAAAAAGTCCAGGCACATCAAACTCAAGGGAGAGGTCCCGACTCCGATCAATCTCCCGCCGGGCTGCGTCTTTCACGGCCGCTGCCGCCAGGCCACGGAGCGCTGCCGACAGGAGTTCCCGGAACTGAAGACCCTGGCGGACGGCCGCCAGCTGGCCTGTCACGAAGCGTAAAAGGCAGGCTGCTGGCAGCTGGATATTTATCCTGTTGAACCGGGGGCCCCTTCAGGGTGTTCAACCGGGGCTGGATGCTGGATAAATGCGGAGAGGGCGGATAAAAAAAGACATGCTGGATACTTAATAGACAGGGCTATAAGGCCGGCTGCTCCTGAGCTGCAGCCAGGCTCGCTCTGTAAGCGGAAAACCGCCCCTGTTCTATGGCCTGTCTGGCCCCTGTGATCAGCTTCATGAAAAAGGCCAGGTTATGGATGGTGTTTAAGCGGTAGGACAGGATCTCCCGGGCCACATAGAGGTGGCGCAGGTAGGCCCGGGAAAATTTGCGGCAGGCATAGCAGGAACAGTCCGGGTCCAGGGGCTTCGGATCGTCTGCGTACCGAGCCTTCTTGATGTTCATTCGGCCCAGACTGGTGAACAGGGTGCCGTTGCGCGCGTTTCTGGTGGGCAGGACGCAGTCGAACATGTCGATTCCCAGGGCGATTCCGTTTAAGATATCCAGGGGAGAGCCCACGCCCATGAGGTAGCGGGGTTTGTCTCTCGGCAGAAGGGGGGCGGTGTGGGTCAGGATCCTTAGCATTTCCTCCTTGGGTTCGCCGACGCTCAAGCCGCCCACGGCAAAACCGTCAAAGGGCAATTCACAGATTTCAGCGGCGCTTCTGCTCCTTAGCTCCGGGAAAAAACCGCCCTGAACGATTCCGAAGAGCAGTTGATCCCCTGATCCCCGCGGATAGGTCTCCCGGCAGGCTTTGGCCCAGGCCGTGGTCAGGGCGGTGGATTTTTCGGTGTACTCATATCCGGCCCCGGGCGGGACGCATTCATCCAGGACCATCATGATGTCCGAGCCCAGGTTCTTCTGGATGGCCATGACTTTTTCCGGGCTGAAGAAGTGCCTGGAGCCGTTTAAGTGCGATCGGAACTCGACTCCGGCCCGGGTGACCCGCCGCAGGGCGGCCAGGCTGAATACCTGATAGCCGCCGCTGTCGGTCAGGATCGGTCTCTGCCAGCCGGAAAAGCGGTGCAGGCCGCCCAGGCCTTTGATAAGTTCGTCCCCGGGCCGAAGGTAGAGGTGGTAGGTGTTGCCCAGAATGATTTCCGCCCCGAGCTCTTCGAGGTCCTGCGGGGACAGGCTCTTGACGCAGCCCTGGGTCCCCACGGGCATGAAGACCGGGGTCTGGATGGTTCCCCGGGCTGTTTGCAGCTCGCCGCGTCTGGCCGCCCCCTCCCGGGCCAGGGTCCTGAATCGGCCGACAGGGTCTTGTCTCATCGGTCTTGGACCCCTTTGAACTCGATGGAGATGATCTCGTAAAAGATCTGACCCCTGGGGGCGTCGACCTCGACCGCAGCCCCTTCTTCCTGCCCCAGAAGGGCCCTGGCCAGGGGAGAATAGACTGAAATGGTGCCCTGATTGAAATCTGCCTCGTCCGGTCCGAGCAGGGTATAGGCTTTTTTCTCCCCGGTCTCCATGTTCTCGATTTCTACGGTGGCCCCAAAGGCGACCTTGTCCCCGCCCATGGTATTCAGATCGATGACCTGGAACCGCGGCAGTCTGGATTCGATATGGCTGATCCGGGCCTCCAGCATCCCCTGGCGTTCCCGGGCCGCGTCATAACCGGCGTTTTCCCTCAGATCGCCTTCCTCCCTGGCCTCTTTAATGGCCTGGATCACGGCCGGGCGTTCCTTTTTGAGGGCCTCCAGCTCTTTCTTGATTTTCTCGAATCCCTGCACGGAAATATGGATTTCAGACATGCCTTACCTCTTGCAAACGATTGTTGTTTCAAGGCCAGGCCGGCAGCCGGCCTGGCCTATACTTTTGAATTTGTTAAATAAGTAACTGCAATTGATGATGATCGAAAGATTAATACTGGTAATTCCTTGAAGGACCAAATACTATAAACTCGATTTTCCCGGTTGAAAAGAAAAAAATTAACGGCCCCGAAAAGAGTTGCATATGGGCTTGGAAAACCGACCCCCGGACCTTGTCTCCCGGCCTGAATTTTGCGAAACTGATCGGCAGGCGGGCTTGGAATTTTTAAGCCACGGTCAATCATGCAAAAATCGGGAGGTCACCTCCCGCTCGATCCAGAACAGACTCTGAGGAACCATTTGATGTCAGAACTAAGTACTCCCCTGGATATTTACAAGCTCCTGGAAGGCTCGAACTGCCGGGAATGCGGGGAAGCCACCTGTCTGGCCTTTGCCGCCGCAGTCTTCCGCGGCCAGCGGCTGCTTTCGGAATGTCCCCGCCTTTCGCCGGATGTCCTTGAAAAATACGGAGACCAGACCGGCGAGAGCAGAAAGACCATTGAAGAGGATATGGACAAGGCCCTGGAACAGATCAGGCAGCGGGTGCGCCGGGTCGATCTGGCCGCTGCCGCGGAAAGGGTGGGCGGCCGGTACGACGGCCGCAGCCTGACCGTCAAGGTCCTGGGCAAGAATTTCCGGGTCCAGGCCGACGGCAGCCTGTCCGCGGACATCCACGTCAATCCCTGGGTTTCCATCCCGGTCCTGGACCACATCATCGACGGCCGGGGCACCCCTCCGAGCGGAAAGTGGATCCCCTTCCGGGAACTCTCCCAGGGCAGGTCCTGGCAGGGCCTCTTTGAGCAGCGCTGCGAAAAGCCCTTGAAGAAGATCGCCGACGCCTACACCGGGCTGTTCGAGGACATGCTCGAGGTCTTCAGCGGCAGGCAGATCGAAAAAAGCTTTGATTCGGATGTCTCCATCGTGCTCTGGCCCCTGCCCAAGGTGCCCCTGCTGGTCTGCTACTGGAAGCCGGAGGACGGCATGGACTCCAGCCTGCATCTGTTCTTCGACCGGACAGTGGAGGACAATCTGAGCATCAATTCGATCTTCTCCGTCGGCAGCGGGCTGGTACGCATGTTCGAGCTCCTGGCGGTCAAGCATGAGGGTCGGGGCAGAACGTATTTTTAACCAACATGGAGTCTGGGCTTGAATACATTGCGGTTTGACAAGCCAAAAACGAAAAAGTAATATTTCCGTGTTGTAAGGAAAAAGGAGAAGTGGATATGTTGGCAAAACTCACAAGCAAAAATCAGATAACAATCCCCAAGGCGCTTTTAGCTCAAGTACCTGAGTCTACCCATTTTGAGGTGACGGTACAAGACGGAGTTATTCTCTTGAGGCCAGTTCATCTCTCTGGAGACAATCTTGCGGATGTGAGGCGGAAAATGAAAGCCTTAGGGTTGAACGAAGATGCAGTGGCCGAAGCTGTGCAATGGG
>JAIPDR010000186.1 GCA_021737615.1 Desulfohalobiaceae bacterium
ATCTTGCATAATCGAGAACTCTTTGCGGATTTATGGTTTTAGTCATGAGACACGGTCCGGTTTCCCCCATGTCGCGAGCCAAAGAAAACCAGAGAACCTCTCAGCGAGGGGCGCGCAAGAGAACCCTGATGACAGGTTCGAAAAGAGGGTGCCGATCCTAAAAACTGGAGTTTCTCCATTGATCAAACTGGCAAAGACGGACTTCAGCATGATGAGTTAAACTGCAGGCCAATAAATTCTTATATATTAATTAATTATATGTCAGCTTTGCCTCTGGCAAAGCTGACATATAATTAATTAATATCCGTGTCATTCCGTGTGTTCCGTGGGCTAACTTCTTATCTTTTGCTTTTATGAGCAATTGCATCTGGGATGTCAAAGTATGAACAAAAGAGCAAACAAACTCCTGGCATAAATATATGACAAAATCGTTATTAGGCCTTCATATTGGATCCACCGACATCAGGATCGCCAACCTGAGCCTGGCCCGGAGCCATCCCCGGGTCGACGGCTCCCTGCGGCTTGGGCTCAATGGGGATGATTCCATTCAAGATACAGCCGGTCGGGTCCTGGAGATGATCGAGCAGAGGGGGTTCAAGGAGCGTCAGGCTCGACTGGGTCTGGACAGCCAAAAAGCCTTGATCCAGAAGCTGAAGTTTCCGTTTGCCGATGTCCAGAAGATCAAAGGAGTACTCCCGTTTGAACTGGAAAATCACCTCCCGGTCAATCTGAACGATTATGTCTGGGACTTTGCCCTGAGCTTCCGGGCCGGGGAGCCGGGAACGGAGGTTTTTGCCCTTCTCTACCCGAAGCAGGAGGTGGAGGAATGGGTCAGGCAGCTGGAAGCAGGAGGATTGTCGATCCAGGGGGTCGAACTTGATCTGACGGTATTAAATACCCTGGCCGAGAGATTTCTGGTCAAGAATCTGGACAATTTTCTGCTCCTGGATCTGGAATGGAAGAGGACGAACCTTGTCTGGCGGCGAGGAAAAACTCTGCTCGCTCTTCGCTATCTCCCGGTTGGGCTTCGGGATATAGGCGGGGAACTCTTTACCGAGAAGGACCAGGCCGATCTCGAGCAAATTCAACAGGTCCTGAGCGGCCTCTCTCCGGAGGAGGTGCAGTCCCTGGTTCAGGGGGCCGGGGCAAAGTCCATGATGCAGCAGATAAAACTGAGCTGCATGCAGGCAGGGCACTCCGACTCTCCTGCCGGCCTGTTTCTGACCGGGACCGGTAGCGCCTTGGAGCCACTTGAGCCCATCCTGGAAACCATCACCGGTCTCGAAGTCAGGACTTGGAGAAGTCTCGAAGGGGAACATCCGGATAAGCCGGGAAAAGAAGAAATCTTTCAGATCCCGCTGGCACTGGGGATAAAAAGGGAACGAGGCGCAAAAAGGTTCGATCTGCTGCCCGGGATCAAAGGAGACAAAGAAACAAAGACGATCCAGTGGAAACAGGTCAGGTTTCTGGTCTTTTCCCTGGGCTTTATCCTTTTGTCTTTTACTGCTTCCTTTTCCCTGGATATCTACCTCAAACAGCAAAAACTTGAAGATATCAGGCAGAGAGTGGAACAGACCTTTTCCAGCATGGCTCCGGATGCCGGCTCAGGGGTTCGGCCGATGCAGTATGCAGGGATCATACGTTCCAGGATTCAGGGGCTGGGTTCAGGGCCATCTGCAGGGATCGAGCCGCAGGTCAAGGCCACCAAAGTCTTGTCGGCCATCAGCAATGGTTTGCCTGAAGGCTTGCAGCTGCAAGTCAACCTTTTTTCCCTGGACGGACTCGGTTTGCGTTTCAGCGGTGCCTCACCTGATTTCAAGACCGTTGATGAAATCAAAAATCGTTTGTCTTCACTGGACATGTTTCAAGACGTGGAAATCGTGGGGGCCAATGTGGATAAAGGCGGTCAACAGGTCAGTTTCAGTATGAGACTGAATCTTGCGGAGCCTGCCGGAGGCTGAAGAAGTGATGGGCAGCATAAATAGACAACAGATCTTATACATTGCGGTGGCCGTCTGTCTTGTCCTTGCGGGCTGGCAATGGGGGCTGGTGCCGGCCTTGAACTACAGGCAGGACTTGGTGGACCGCTATGATTTAAACGCAAAGCGTTTGGATGAACTCCTGTCCCTGCAGAAAAGATTGCAGGCCGCCAGAGAAAAAGGGGATCAAGGAAGCGGGCTAGACAAAAAGGAGGCTGGCTTCACCCTTTTTTCCTTTCTGGAGCAACTGGCCTCAAGGGCCGATGTCAAAGAAAACATCGAATATATGAAACCTTCCACGAAGAGTGTCTCTGAGGGGCTCAGACAAGAGATGGTCCAAATGCGGCTGGAGGAGATCCGTCTGGCCAAACTGTCGCAGTTTCTCGAATCAGTAGAATACTCCGGGAAAGGGGTTTTTTTCGAGAGCCTGACCATCCGATCTTCCGGTGATAATCCGGGCATCCTGCGAGCCGACCTGCTGGCCGGGACCTATCAAGCTGCAGAGTGACGTATTGAGAAATGATGATGAAGCGTTTTTTCAAAATTCTTGGCTATGTCATGTTTGGCATCTTTGTCGGAACGGCACTCATAGTCTATCGATTCCCCTATGACACCCTGGCCAAGCGGATAGAAGCGGAATCCTCACAGCGGCTTGGTTGCGAGCTGAGCATAGAGGAGCTGGGATATCGATTCCCGCTGTCTCTCGCTTTTTCCCGGATGAGCATCGAATCCAAAGACTTGGGCCTGGCGGCACCAATTGTCGTGAATTCGGGCCAAATTAAGGCCGGGCTGCTGGCTCTTGTTTCCTGGAAGCTCGGGACAGGTTTCAGTGGGACTCTCTTTTCAGGCGAGGTGCAGGGAAGCTTAGTGCTCGACTCTCTGCTCGGGCCTGAGTCGTATGCCCTTGATTTTCAGTTGCAGGATATCGACCTGGGAGAGTTGAAGCTGTCCGAGAAGATTGCAGTGCTGTCCAGCCTGCAGGGTTCCCTGTCCGGTGTTTGGCAACTTCAAGGCAGCCTGCGGAACGTGATGGAGACCTCAGGTTCAGGAAAGATGGCTATCAATCAGGGCAGCCTGGAGCTTGCCCCGCCTGGTATAAAAGGCATCCAGCTCCGAGAGTTGGAGGGAGAAGGGGATTTTGCCCTGGAAAAGCGTAAGCTGGATATCGAACAGATCGCTTTCAGCGGTAGAGGGGTCAAGGGAAAAGCCCAGGGCCGGGCGAGCCTTGAAAATCCACTAGACCAGTCCAGGCTTGAGCTTGAGGGCACGATTGATTTTACTTCAGAAGCACCCCAACTATATTCGCTGGTCAGAGAGAGCATGAAGCAGACTTCTTTTCAGTTTGTCATGCAAGGGCCGTTGCAGCGGCTTGAGTATCGGTTGCCGTAGTGTTCGCAACAACGATAACAATATTTTAAATGGCTCGCTTGGGCAGGTTTCCGGTCAAAGGAAACATCAGACTGCACAACATCTCCAGAAACGCTGTATCTGCAAAGATTGTTCGACAAGAAAAAAAACGTAAGGAATTATCAAGCTTATAGATGCAGCGATTGCTTTGGCCTCTACCTGTAAAGCAGTAAAAGTTTACTGCCTCTTCTCGTTCTCTAACCGCACCTGCTGCTGGTAATAGGCGGCCCCGACCCCAAGGTCGGTCAGTCTGGTCTCGATGAGCTGGTTGACGCCCCCGCCCAGGCGCATCCAGTCCCCGCGGCGGTAGACAACGGTTCCGGTTTCCAGGCTGTGGTCGAAGACCAGGTCCACTTCCAGTCTGCCCAGAGGCGAGACCAGGAAGATCTTCTGGTTCAAGTCGAGCTCCGGCACGCCCGGGGCTCTGGGATGGCATTCGACTCTGGGCGGCAGGACGTGCTCGGCCGGCAGGATCTGGGAGTGGATGAAGTTCTTGTTGACCAGGCTGAGCAGCCGCAGGGGAAAGGCCCGGTCCGGCTCGGGCTCCGGACTGATGTGGGTGATCAGGTGAAACCGGCCGTCCGGATGATCGGTTCCTTCCTGAAAGACCACCGGCTCCTGCTCGATCCAGGCGAAGCCGTCGGTTTTGAGTTTTTGCAGAGTGATGTCTGGAGAATAGGGCCTCAAGCAGTTCTCCAGGCACCTTTGTCTGGAAGGGAGGCGGACCGGTCCGCCGAGCCTGTCGTTTAACTCCTTGACCATGCCGAGGTCGCTGCGGACGCCCGGCGGCGGGGAGACCGCTCTGGCGGCGTACTGCAGGCCGTGGTGCAGGCAGGAGCCCACCAGGTCCTCCTCTTCCCACATCAGGGACGGCGGCAGGATGAGATCGGCGCAGGCCGCGGTGTCGGTCATGAAGGCGTCGACCACCACCAGGCAGTCGATGCCGGCAAAGACCTCTGCCAGACGCCGGCTGTCCGGGGCCTGATTGACCACGTTGCTGCGGGCGATCCAGGCCAGTTCGATGCCCGGATCGGCCGTTTTGATTTCAGAACCGATGGCCGGCAGGCTGAGGGACCGGTTCGTGGTCGGACCCAGCCAGGAGTAATCCAGGAGACGGTTTGAGGACATGTTGAAGTAGATTCCTGCCCCCTTTATCCCCACGTTGCCGCTTTGCCAGGCCAAAGCGTTGATCCACCTCACATTCTCCCCGCCGAAGAGGTGCCGCTGCAGGCCCCAGCCGAGGAGGCTGGCGACCGGCCGTTTAGCATAGATAACGGCCAGGAAGCGGATATCCTCTTCGTTTATGCCGGTCAGGTCCTGAAGCTCGGTCAGGCAGTGTTGATCCAGGACAGCCCGATGCTCCGGCAGACCGTTGCACTGTTTCTGCTGCTTGGTGTCAAGTTGACCGGAATCCTGGAGGAGTTTGAGCACGGCCAGGGCCAGAAAGCGGTCCCGGCCCGGGGTGATGGTCATGATCCGATCGGAAAAAGAGCGAAAGGCCCTGCCTCCCGGACAGATGCTCAGGACCCTGGTTCCGTTCTTGCGGGCTTTCTGCAGGATGGCCGCTAGATGGATGGAGCTCGAGGTGACTTCCCTTCCCCAGTTCACGATCCAGTCGGCCTGGCCCAGGTCTCGGATGTCGTTGTGTTTGAGGGCTCCGAAGTCCTTTAAGGACGCCTGGATGCCGGTTGCATCGCAGAGTGAGCCGTGGGTGACGCTGCAGCCCAGCTTTCGGAAAAACCAGGCCGCGGTCTCCTTGGTCACCCCCCTGGCCCCGCCGTCATGGATATGCAGCAGCCTGGAGGGATCCCGGTCCAGGACAGGTTTGATTTTTTTTGCACAGAAATCCAAAGCCTGATCCCAGGAGATTTCCTGCCAGCTTCCTTCTTTTTTCAGCAAGGGGGCGCTGATCCGGTTCTTGCTTTGCAGACGGCGCAGATGGTTCTGGATTTTTCCGCATGTCAGGCCTAAAGTGATGGGGTGTTCGGGGTTGCCTTTGATGGAAAAGCCCTTGTCGCTCTTTGTCACGATGAGTGAACAGGCATCGGGACAGTCTTTCGTGCAGGCGGTGAGCATAGGCTTTCTCCTGGATATAGGTTCTTGTCTCTTGGATTTTGTCTGTAAACCCGGAAATCGTCAATCTGAAAAGACTTGCAAGATAACAGCGAACGATATAGCATAGAGACATGTGCAACTATTCAAAATTATAGATACTTACGGTTGGAATACAATACAAAGATGCTGAAAATTAGAGAATCGACTACCTCAATTTCCGAATAAGGAGGAGCGTATGGCCTTGGAAGAAGTCGTTGTCACCGAAGCGATCATGACGGAGTACTACAACAAGTTCATGTCCAGCCTGGAACTGGATGTAGCCGTGGTCGGGGCCGGACCGTCAGGGATGACCGCTGCCTGGCGGCTGGCCGAGCAAGGGGCGAACGTCGCCCTTTTCGAACGAAAGCTTGCCATCGGCGGCGGGCTCTGGGGCGGCGGCATGACCTGGAACACCATTGTGGTCCAGACCGAGAGCATGCATATCCTGGAAGAAGCAGGCATCCCTCTCAAGGAATTCAAGCCGGGTTATTTCACGGCCGATGCCGTGGCCGCGACCACCATCCTGGCCTCAAAGGCCGTTTTGAGCGGGGTCAAGTTCTTTAACTGCATCACGGTGGAAGATCTCATGCTCCGGGAAATTGACGGTCAGAAGCGGGTGATCGGGCTGGTCATCAACTCCAGTCCGGTGGAGGCGGCCGGTCTGCACGTCGATCCCCTGGTCATCAAGGCAAAGTATATCATCGAAGCCACCGGGCATCCCCTGGAGCTCCTCCAGACCCTGGTCCGCAAGAACGATGTCCGCCTGAACACACCCTCCGGCGGGATCGAAGGAGAGCAGTCCATGTGGGCCGAGCGGGCCGAGACCGATACCCTGAACAATTCCGGGGAGATCTTCCCGGGGGTCTATGTCACGGGCATGGCCGCCAACGCGGCCATGGGCTCCTACCGGATGGGACCGGTTTTCGGGGGGATGTTTCTGTCCGCGGAAAAAGTGGCCAAAGAGATCGCCTGTAAACTCGGCAAATAGGAAATCTCGGAGCCGGCCAACGACGGCGAAGCCGGCGGCATCGGCCCCGGACTCCAGGGACTTGCTTGGAATCTGTTCGCTGAGCGGTGTGTTCCATAAATTCGAATAAATATAGATACTTACGGGAGAGATGCATTGCAAAGTTGCTGAAAATTAGAGCATCGACTACCAGGATTTTCGAATAATACGAACATCAATTTATGACGAGCGTAAGTATCAACATAGAAATCGGCAAGCATGAAAAAAGGATAATCCTCGTATGAGACTCCAGTTTTAGATCAGCGAGACAGCGAACCGGTTGCAGGGCTCTCTTGCGCTTTTTGCGCTTCCGGCTCTCGGTTTTCTAAGAAAACCTGAGAACCTCCCAACGAGGGGCGCGCAAGAGAACCCTGCTGCCCGGTTCGAAAAGAGTGTGCCGACCCTGCAAACTGGAGTTTCTTCTCTGATTAAACTGGCAGTTGTGGATCGCAGACAGCCGTGTGTTTTTGTGTAATTCTAAAAAAAATATATAGTTATATGTCAGGCCTGCCAGAGGCAGGGCTGACCAGAAACCCTGAGATCGCTGTGATGTCCGAGCTGGATCGCTGTCTCTGCCTGCATGAAACTCGTGTCGGCGCCCAGGTGAGAGAGATTATCCAGAGACTGCAGCTTTGACCGCAATGTTTGCTGAACTCGTATACTGATCCAATTTTGGGTTTTACAACAAAGACTGGCGACCTCAAGGGTCCAGGCCCCAATTTCACAAAAAGCTAAGTTGGATCAGTATATGAACCATTTAAGGCCAGCGAGATTTAGGAGCCTGGAGTTATGAAGAAATTGCCCATTGGGATTCAAACTTTTGATAATCTGATCCTGGAAGGGTATTATTATGTGGATAAAACCCCATTTGTCCACTCTTTGGCAGATCAGGGCAAATATTATTTCCTATCCCGTCCACGCCGCTTCGGTAAGAGCCTCTTATTGAGCACCATTAAGTCTGCTTATCAAGGGAAAAAGGATTTATTTCGGGGACTGTATCTCCATGATTGTTGGGACTGGGATAAAGTCCATCCGGTGGTGCATATCAGCTTTGGCTCCGGAATCATACGTGACATAGAGGAGTTGCAGACCGCGTTTGCTGAAATCCTCTATGACCATAGCCAAGAGTACGGCCTGACCTATGCCAAGAAGAGCCTCAAGGGCCGTTTTGCCGAGTTGATCTACTCTTTGCATGAACAGTACGGCCGCGGCGTTGTCGTCCTGGTGGACGAATACGACAAACCCATTCTGGACAATATCGAAAAGACGGACGTTGCTGTCTCCATCCGGGAAGAACTCAAAAACTACTACTCGGTCATCAAGGATGCCGATCCCTACATAGCATTCGTCTTCATCACAGGCGTTTCCAAATTCAGCAAAGTTTCGTTGTTCAGCGGCCTGAATAATCTGGAG
>JAIPDR010000016.1 GCA_021737615.1 Desulfohalobiaceae bacterium
CATTTAAGAATGCGAACCGGTCACAGGGCTCTCTTTCGCTTAAACGCTTCCGGCTCTCGGTTTTCTAAGGCTCGCTCATGGGGGATCCCTGCCCCCTCCGGACTCTTAGGCTCTGCTATAACCTTTGATGTTGCATGAACGAGAATCTTCTGCAGTCTTATGGTTTGAAGCCGTAGGCGCGGTCCGGTTTCCCCCATTTCGCGATCCTAAGAAAACCTGAGAACCTCTAAGCGAGGTCGCGCAAGAGAACCCTGTTGCCCGGTTCGAAAAGAGGGTGCCAATGCTAAAACTGGAGTTTCTTCATTGATCAATCTGGCTGTTGTGGTTTCTATATCTATTGGCATAATAAATTTGTCAGCTTCGCCAAAGGCGAAGCTGACTGTGAACTAGAGCCGGACAAGAAGTTTCCCGACCAGGAGCCCGCCCGGCGGATACCCGCCGGCCGCCCCGCCGCAATCGTCACCGTTTATTGTCTGGAAATATACGTCGGGTAGAATTTTTCCGTGGGGGTGACCACCAGATCCTCGATGTCCTGGCTGTAAGCAATGACGAACTTCTCCACATGGAGCCAGATCCAGGGGGCGTCCTCCCAGACCATTCGGCTGGCCTCGAGCAGGAGCTGATCCCGTTTTTCCTTATCCAGCTCTCTCCTGGACCGTTCCATGAGGGCATCGAACTCCTGGTTGCAGTAAAAGGCCGAGCCAAGCCCCTTGGGAGGATTGACCGCGCAGGTGAACTGCCCGGAGAGCCCCATGTCCGCATCCAGGAAGAGCGGACCCCACCCCAGCAGGAAGACCTCGAGTTCGGTTTCGTCCAAAGGCTTTAAGAGCCCGGCCACATAGGTGGGCCAATCAAAGGTCCTCAGATTGACCTTGACCCCGACCGCCTGCAGATAGGACTGCACCGCCTGGGAAACCTGCTTGTCGAAAAGGTAGCGGCCGTTTGGCGTGCGCATGCTGATCTCGGTCTCAAAGTCGAAACCGGCTTCCTCGAGGAGGGCCCTGGCCTTTTCCGGATCATAGTCATACTGCTTGTCCATGGTGTGGTGCCCGAAGACAATGGGCGAAACCGGGGCATCCATGGGCACCGCGGTGTTGAAGAGAATCTTCTCCACGATGGCCTTCTTGTCCACGGCGTAGTTAAAGGCCTGGCGAACGAGCTTGTTTTGGGTCGGCCCTTTCTGGCAGTTCAGGCCCATGAAAATGGTCCGGGTGTCCAGGGGCATGTCCACCTTGACTTCTGGATCCGCCTTGAGACCGGCCACATTCACCGGGGATGGCTTGTAACAGATGTCGATCTGCCCGGAACGGAGCATGGCCTCCCGGGTGGAGACTTCGGGAACCACCTTCCAGACGATTTTTTCAACAGTGGGTTTTTCCCCGAAGTAGTCCTCATTGCGGACCATGACGATGCGGTCGCCCTTGACCCATTCAGCGAGGACATACGGCCCGGCTCCGACCGGATGCTGGCGGACGTCTTCCCCGTGTTCTTCTAAAGCCTTCGGCGAGATGGGCGCGTTCAGGGTCATGGACAGGGTATCGGCCAGGGGGGCGAAGGGGTACTGCAGCTTCAGGGCGACCGTGTACTCGTCCACAACAGTGCACTCGTCGATCATGGACACGGCGAAACGCAGAGGCACGCGCATTTCCGGATCCAGGATGCGGTCAAAGGTCTGTTTCATGACCTTGGCGTTGAACTCCGTGCCGTCGCTGAAGGTTACCCCCTCCCGGAGGTGCAGGGTCCAGGTCAGGCCGTCCTCGGAGACATCGTAGCCGGTGGCCAGCCTGGGAACCAGCGTCCCGTCGGGCTTTTGGAAAAACAGGTTGTCGTAGATCAGATCGCACATGTTTTGAATGAGGGTGGTGGTCTGCTCCTGGGGATTCAGGGTATCGGCATCCACTCCGATTCCGATCCGGAGGACCTTGATCTGGGCCTGGGCCGGAGCGACCGCTGCCCCGGTGGCTAGCAGGGCCAGCAGCAACAGGCCGCACAAACCCGATTTCAGAATTAGTGATCCTGGTTTCATATCTCCCTCCTTGGTCTTAAGATTAGACGTTCAAACATCCATCCTGGCCCCTAGCCTTTGACCACCCGTCCCTTTTGGATGATCATCCTGATGTTCTCCTGATTAAGGAGCAGGCCTATGTCCTGCAGGGGGTTGCCCTCTACCAGGAGCAGGTCGGCCTGCCTGCCCGGCGCAATCGTTCCCATATCCTCCTGGAGCCCCAGGACCCCGGCCGCGACCCCGGTCGCGGACAAAAGGGCCTCCTCTTCGCTGAATCCGGACTCGACCATGAACAGCAGTTCTTCGAGATTACGGCCGTGACTATTGAAAGGCGTGCCGGCATCGGTGCCCATGGCTACACTGACCCCGGCTTCCCGGGCCATACGCATGCTCTCCAGGAAAAAAGGCTTGACCCGGAGGGTCTTGTCAACCGCAAACTCCGGAATCCCCGCCTCCAAGCCCTTTCGTTCTATATGAAACAGGGCGGACATGGTGGGGATGAGCGGAACGGACCTCTTTAGCATGAGCTCCAGGCATTCATCGTCGAGGTAAATGCCGTGTTCGATGCTGTCGATCCCGGCCAGAAGCGCATTCTTGATGCCCTGGGTGCCCTGGGCGTGGGTGGCCGTCTTTTTCCCGGCCTTATGCGCCTCCAAAATCCCGGCCCGCAGTTCCTCTTGGCTGAACTGCTCGCTGCCCGGCTCCACCCCCGGAGTCATCACGCCCCCGGTGGCCATGAGCTTGACGAGATCGGCTCCGGCCAGGATCTGCTCCCGGACGGCCCGCATGACCTCGGCCGGGCCGTCGGCCTGCCGGCCGACCTGCCAGCCGTGGCCTCCGGTCATACAGATGAGCTGAGCGCTGGCCATGATCCTGGGGCCCGGGATGCGTCCCGAGCGGATCGCGTCGCGAACCACGAGATCCACCCCGCCCCGGCCGCCCATATCCCGAACCGCGGTCACCCCGCTCATAAGGGTCTTTTCGGCGAACTTCGCTGCCTTTATGGCCGTCAGGGCCGCCGCTTCGCTGCTGAGGGTGCCCAGGGGATCCGGGCCGGCATCCATGCAGAGATGGACATGGCAATCGATCAGGCCCGGCAGGAGAAAACAGCCGTCCAAGGGGACCACTTCCGCATTTCGGGGTTTTGAGTGGCCGGCATCGACTATTTTGGAGATCCTGCCCTCTTCCACGTGAACCTGGACATTTTCCAGGATGCTGCCGTCTCCGACAAAGACCGGCCCTCCGGTAAAGACTCTGACCACTGATCACCTCGGGTTTAAGGATAAAAGATAAAAAAACGGCAAATATGTTACGATATTGCAGAACAAAGAAAGGAAATTCAGGGCAAAAAGCCCTGCCGGGTACCTGCTCTGATCATTCGAGAAGTACTAGTACCTCAAATCAAAACAAATTAAAACCTTTTTTTAAGGACTATCCCCGGCCTCGGCCCAAAAACAAGTATCGGCACAATAAAAAAGGGCTCGTGTCCGGAGGCAATTCCGGACAGAAGCCCTTTTTTTATCAGCTTACCGAAGAAAAAATCAGACTGGATCGCTACCGGGGCGCTTAGGGAGCAGCCATCCTGGCCTCTTCAAGCCAGGATTCCCATGTATCCGGATTCGCCGCGATCCATTCCTCGACATGGCGGTCTATGTCGGACTGGCTGTCTTCACCCTGTCGCATCTTGGCGTTCTGAGCCGAGATATCCTCCACCGAGACCTTGAAAACTTCAAAGAGCTTTTGGGCGGCAGGGTTTTCCCTGGCAAATTTCTTGTTGGCCACGATGCGGATATCGTTGATTATGAAACCGAGTTTGATCGGGTCGCTCACCGCCCCTTCCACGCCGCTGGCAACCATCTGATCGGCCTTATCGGCAAATTCTTCCATGGGAGAGATCTCCGGGACATTGATCCAGACCACATCCTCGCCCGGCTTGAGTCTGTTTATGGTCCAGTTCGGGGCCCAGGTATAGTACAATACCCCGTTACCATCCATGAAATTGGCCAGGACATCGGCGAACATGGCGTTGTAGGAGGCCTGAACCAGATTGACATGGTCCTCCAGATCATAGACCTTCAAGTGGTGGGCCATCACATTGGCAACGTTCCAGCCCGGAGGGCAGCCGACCAGATCGGCTTTGCCGTCGCCGTTGGTGTCAAAGGCCTTTTTGACTTCTTCTCTTTTGAAATCGGCCAGGGAGGTGATGTTGAACTTCTCCTGATGCTTCTTGTCGATCAGATAGCCCTGAAGCCCGCCGGATTTGACCACGTAGCCGTATGCATCGGCTTTTTCATAAAAATTTTTGGGTAGTTGGGGATACTGATTCGGAAACCAGCTGTTGGCCCAAAAATCAATGCTGCCCTGCATCACCGAGACATAGAACAACGGATTTTGAAGCATTTTCGGCTCTTTGGTTTCGTAGCCGAGCTCGGCCAGGGCCCTGCGGACCAGCGTTTCATGGAAATACCCGGTGTCCCAGGTGCAGCGGCCCTGCCGCACGGTTACCCCCTTGCCCGGAAACTCCTGATAGGCCTGGCCCGTGGTTGAGATAAAGGTTAGAATCACAGCCAGCAGGGCAACGAGGCAAAACTTGAACAGATTCTTTGTTTGAGACATAAAGACTCCTTTTTTGTTTCAGACTTCCGGCAGTTAATGACTGCGCCAAGCAAAGCACATAAGAAAACAGCACAGCGATTCGACTCTTGTCACCCCCTTTGATATATATATGTATAGTAAAGTATGCATTTATATAGGAGTATTCCAGAAAATGACTATTGTCAAGCTAGACCAGAAGTTGACATAAATTGCGGTTTGTGTCTGCCTTCAATAAAACTCTGTAAAAATCATGCAGGATAGGAGCTTTTTTTTGGGCCAACTTCTGGTATCTACCTGATAATATAAAAGGCAATCTTTTCTCTTGAACACCTGAAAGCAGGCGCGTATAATGTGTGGCCGATCTTAACCGTCAAGGAGAGAAAAATGGCTGCTATGATACCCCCCAGATCCTGGCTAGTCTGCGCGGCCGCAGTGACTCTTCTCCTCTTTCCTCTGCCGGCCGGGGCCTGGAAAGGAGAGGTCGTCGCTCTAAAGGACGCCCGGGCCCTGGTTGTCGAACAAAACGGGCGGCAAAGCACGGTTACACTCTATGCCATGCGGGTTCCACAAATGGATGAACCCTTTGGGGAAGAGGCCTATGCCTTTTCCCGGGCCCTTATTCTGGGCCGAAGCGTTGAAGTCGAACCCCAGAGCTCCAGAAAAAAGGGGGCCCTGGTCTATGCCGAAGGAGAGTCGGAAAGCGTCAATGCGAAGCTCCTGCGCCAGGGTTGGGGCTGGATTGAGGATGCCTACTGCGAAAAGGCCGTTCTCTGCGGCAGGCTCAATAAAGTCCAGGCGGAAGCCGAGCGCGCCAAGAGGGGCATCTGGTCTGAAATACCCGAGGACACCCCGCCCTGGCGCTGGCTGCGGGAACACGGGGAATAAGCCGGATCCCGGGCTAGACCGGGATCATCGCCTGCTATTGTCCGAAAATTTATGACCTGAGGACCAGACCTTCAAAATGCCGCACCTAAAAGACGCCCTCCTGCTGGCGGTCATTCTCCTGGCCACTGGAACCGGCATCCTGTTCCCCAGGGTGGGGGCCGTGTTTCAACCCGCCCTGCTCTATCTCTTGATGGGGCTTCTCTTTCTCAGTTTCACCTCGATCGATATTTCCTCGATCTGGTCCATCATGAAGGACCGGCCCCTGCTGATCGCCTGGGTGGCCGCCTGCAAGCTCCTCTTTCTCCCGGTCCTGGTCTTTGCGATTTTTTCCCTGATCTGGCCTGATTTCGCCCTGTCCGCCCTCCTCTTAAGCGGCATCTCCACCGGAGTGGTCGCTCCGTTTATCGCCCGGATCGTCGGCGGCAACGTCTCCCTGGTCCTGGTCCTGGTCATCGTCACCTCCCTGCTGGTCCCTTTCTCCCTGCCGGTCATGGTCAAGGTCCTGGCCGCCGAAACCATCGTCATCCCCCTGCTGAACATGGTCAGGATGCTCTGCCTGGTCATCTTTGTGCCCATAGGACTCGTGGAAGGGCTTCGACGCTTCTGGCCCCGGAGCGTCAAGGTCCTGTCCGGGTGGACCTTCCCCCTCTCCCTGGCCATCATCGGGCTGATCAACCTCGGGGTCTTCTCCAAGTATTCGGAATTCTTTCACCAGCATCCCCTGACCATCGCCGAGGCCGTGGCTGCGGCCATGCTGCTGGGGCTGATCTATCTTCTGTCCGGAAGCCTCATCGTCTGGCCCAAAAGCCTGCCCGTCCATGTGGCTTCCTGCATCAGCCTCTGCAACATCAACAACGTCCTGGTCATCGTCTTTGCCGCACAGTTCTTCGGCCCGCGCGAACCGACCGTGGCCGCCATGTACATGATCCCCTTCTTCCTGATCATCCTGCCCCTGCGGGCCATGCAGCGGGCCCATCACAAGGGAGCCTGACCTTTTGCCGGAAACCAAGCGGGACTTTGAGCTGCAAGGTTCTTTTCCGGCAGCTCGATATCTGCAACCATGTCAATCCGCCTGCCCTGAATTTCTTTCATTCAATCGGAGCCTCTTGTGAAACTTCAGGTAAGATATTGAAGTTTCAGCCTCGATCAGACTGGCCGGTCCCGCGGCCAGAGGCGCCGCTCGTATGAAACTTCATTTGTTTTCAAAAAAGCAGACCTGCTGAAGAAAAGGGATTCTTCACTCGCAGACTCGTTCAGAATGACAAACAAAGGCAAGCGCTCAATTATTCATTCTGCAGTTGATTGGCCAAAAACTCTGTGAAGCGCTTCCAGGACCTTTGATCAGCGGTCTCCTGATACCGGTCGCCGCCGAAGACAGTAAAGGCGTGTCCGGCCCCGCCATAGGTGATCATCTCATGGGCAACGCCGGCCTTTTCCAGTTCTTTGGCCAGGGCGGCGAATTCGTCCAGGCCGATTGCCCTGTCAGCCGAACCGTGCATGATCAGAATCTCTCCCCTGGTTTTGCCGTAATCCTGTCCTTTCGGCGTCTGCAGGCCTCCGTGGAAAGTGGCGAACCCTTTCAGATCCGCCCCGGACCTGGCCAGTTCAAGCACCGCGGCCCCGCCGAAACAATAGCCCGCGGCAACAGCGTTCTCCGGGTCGGCCCCTCTGTCCCGGGCCGTATCCAGAGCCGCCTGCATCAGGGTCCGCATCTTCTCCCTGTCTTGATAGAGTTCGCCGGTATGCTGCCGTTTATCTTTCACTTTCGTCGGCCGCACCCCGGCCCCGAACAGATCCAGGGCAAAGACCGCATACCCCGACTCCGCAAGCATATCCGCACGCTTGATTTCATACTCGGTCAAGCCGTCCCAGTCATGCATGAGCAGCACGAACGGGGCCTGGTCCGAGGGGCTGACGAAGTATCCCTCGTAGGCTTGCCCGTTGACCCGATAAGTGACCGCAGAACCGGAAAATGCCGAGACAGGACCGGCAGCCGCCAGCAGCAGACAGACACCTAGTAAAAAGCGCATCACAACATCCTCCTTACTGGTCAATTGTTGCCAAAGACAGTCTTTAACAGTTTCGTGGTCTGCTTCGCGGGATCGCTCCGTATGGCCGCCTCTTCCCTGGCCAGGACCGTGAAAAGGCCGTCCAGGGTGCGGTCCAGGGTGTGGGAGACCAGATCGGCCTTGACATCCGGGACAAAGGGGACGGAGCTGTACCTGTCCATGACCCGGTCATAGCTCTGAACCGCTCCCACCCGGGACAGGCTGTTTTCCACGACCGGCTGCATTTCCCCGGCCAGGGGATCGGACATCTTGCCCTGGAAGTAGCGGGTGGCTGCATCCTGAGGCCCGTTGTAAATCGAGCGAACGTCTTCAAAAACCTTCTGCCCCTGTTCGAGCCAGTTCTGCGCGCACAGCCCTGACGTGGCCAAAACCAGTATCAGGCAGCAGGCAGCAAAGCCCGCCCGGTAAAAGCTGCTGATCATAAACACCTCCCCTGAGCCCCGTGTAATGTGCCCGTGCAATATATTTGGTGCTGTGCTATGCTTGTCTCACTTTTTAGGAAAAGGAGTCCTGCCATGCCCCTGCCATCGAAATCCCCGACTCTCGGCGTCGACCTCGGCGGTACGAAGATCCTGACGGCCCTGATCGACCACCACGGGGAGATGCTTGCCCGGGACCAGAGTCCTACCCCGGCGGAAAAAGGCCCTGAGGAGGTTATCCGGGCCATCCGGGAATCGGCCGGCCGCTGTTTCGATCAGGCCTGCCTGGATGCCTCCGCCATCGAGGCCGTGGGCATCGGCGCGCCCGGGCCATCCAACCCCGAGAGCGGTGTTCTGTTTACCTCGCCCCATTTGCCCGGGTGGCGGGATGTGCCCCTGGTCGGCCTGCTCGAAAAGAAATTCAAGAAGAGGGCTTTTCTCATCAATGACGCCAATGCCGCGGTCTTGGCTGAACTGAACTTCGGCGCCGCCCAGGGGCTCAGCCAGGTCATCTACCTGACGATCAGCACCGGCATCGGCGGCGGGATTATCATCGGCGGCAGGCTTTACACCGGAGCCATCGGATGCGCCGCCGAACTGGGCCATATGACCATCAACGACCAGGGACCCCGCTGCAACTGCGGAAACTACGGCTGCCTGGAAGCCCTGGCTTCAGGAACCTCCCTGGCCCGGGAAGGCCGGCGAAGAATCCGGGAAGGCGTACAGACCGCTCTCCTCGAATGCGCCTCCGGAGATATCGAAAAGGTGGATGCCAGGACCATCCGGATCGCAGCCGAAAAAGGCGATGCCCTGGCCCGGGAACTCGTTGCCCGGGCCGGTTACTACCTCGGGGTGGGACTGGCCAACCTGCTGAACATATTCAATCCACAAATGATCATCATCGGCGGCGGGGTATCCAACATGGGAGAGATGCTCCTGGCCCCGGCCTATAAGACGGCCGGAGAAAGGGCCTATGAAGCCGCCTTCTCAATGGTGAAGTTCGCCGGGCCAAAGCTCGGGAAAAACTCGGGTGTCCTTGGAGCGGCGGCATATGCCCGGGAAATGATGCAAAAACACTGAGAATCGATTACGCGGCTCCGCCTCCCTGCTTACCCTTTTCCGGGAAATCCGGCCTGCGGGCGGGACCGTTAAGGCAATGCCTTCAAGCTGAATACTCTTTTTCTTCTATTCTGAAACATCCCCAAGTGTATCATTTTCAAATTTAAATCCTCAAAAGGGATTCATAGGCCCGCCGGCCTGCTGCACTGGGGAATCCGGTTTTGTTGCCTGGCCCGGCGGTAGAGCTCCATGGCCTCGGGCATCCTGCCCTGCAGAGTCTGAATCCTGGAGTGTTCCGAGGGATGGGTGGACAAAAATTCCGGGGGCTTGCCCCCTCCGGAGCGGGCCATGTTCTGCCAGAGATCAATGCTCGCCCTCGGGTCGAATCCGGCCCTGGCCATGTAGTCAAGGCCCAGGACGTCGGCCTCTGCCTCCTGCGAGCGGCTGAAGGGGAGCAGGATGCCGACCTGGCTGCCCAATCCGAGCAGGGCCATGATCTCTCTGCTGCCCCCGCCCCCCTGCCCGCCGAGGAATGCGCCGACCACCCGCAGCCCGGCCTGGGTGGTGTATTGGGTCGAAAGGCGGGCATTGGGATGTTCGGCCGTGACATGGGCGATCTCGTGTCCGACCACGGCCGCAAGCTGGTCCTTGGTCTCGGCAACCTTTAACAGCCCTTTGTAGATACCGATGTAACCGCCGGGCAGGGCAAAGGCATTGACCTCGTCCTTGTCAAAAACAGTCACCTTCCACTCGGTCCTGGCGACCGAACCCGGCAGGGAAGCCGTGACCGCGCCGACCACACAGCTCACATACCTGTTCACGTCCCGGTCCTTTTCTTCCGGGACCTCCTGGACCATCTTCCGGTAGGAGACCTGCCCCATCTCGTTCAGCTGCTGCGAGGAGAAGAGCTGGAGCTGGCTCCGGCCCGTGGGCGAAGTGGCACAGGCCGCGACAAGGACAAGGCTGAACAAAAAGGCGGCGACACCGAGCAATCTCTTTTTCATGCGACCCCCAATCTTATCGAGAACAAAGGTACAACCCAGAAGGTTCCAGGTTCACGGTTCACAGTTCACGGTTAAGAAAAAGAAAAAAGCCTTTGGGAACTAATTAGTTTCTGAACGAAAACAGTGATTGGTCGTAAACTTGCCCAGATACGAGGAACAAAAAATTTTGAAACCGCAGTGTATTTCAATACATGAGGATTTCAAAATTTTGCAGTGACGAAGTAGACGGGTGAGTTTCCAACCAAATATTGATAATGGCACAGATGCGATCAGACAACAAGGGGGATGAATTGGGTATAGGGATCCCCCATGAACGAGTCATAGAAAACCGAGTGCCGGAAGCGTTTAAGCGCAAGAGAGCCCTGTGACCGGTTCTCTATTTTGCATGAAGTTTCACAAAAGGCCTGCCAGCGGCAAATCTGACAATAGAGTGGTTGCAGTCCAGTCCGGGCTGAGTTATAGCCGGCACTGAGGAGGGAAGCATATGCAGGAAAAGAACACCGGGTTTCTGGAAAACCTCTATCTGGGTCGACCCCGGAAGGACCTGCTGCGGGCTGGTCCGCCTGGAATCGACTCGCACAGGGTCGAGGCCTTGTTTGAAAAGTACCTGGAGGTCACAAAAGAGTACCCCCCGCAAGCCTTGGAACGGGAACACCGGGTCCCGGAGGAGCTGCTCCAGGCTTTGGCCCGGATCGGCATCTTCGGCATGACCATCCCCAGGCAATACAACGGCCTGGGGTTCTCCCTGTCCGAATACCTGATGATGGTCGAAAAAATCGCCGCCACCGACATGGCCCTGGTCCTTGTACCTCTGGCTCATCTGTCCATCGGCGTCAAAGGGATACTCCTTTTCGGATCAAAAGAGCAGAAAGAACGCTTTCTTCCCGGGGCCGCTTCAGGATCGCTCATATTCGCCTTTGCCCTGACCGAACCCGGCATCGGCTCCGATGCCAAAAACATCCAGACCACTGCCCGGCCGAGTGAAGACGGAGGCTCCTACCTGCTCAACGGGACCAAGACCTATATCACCAATGCCAACTACGCCCGGGCGATCACGGTCTTTGCCCGGGTGGGCGGGCCGGAGTCCGAAAAAATGGCCGGATTCATCGTGGAAAAAGACCGGGAAGGACTCAGTGTGGGCCGGGATATGCCCAAGATGGGCCTTCATGCCAGCTCCACGGCCATGATCAGATTAAAGGACGTCCAGGTGCCCGCAGAAAACCTGCTGGGCACAGAAGGCGACGGCTTCAAGATGGCCATGACCATCCTCAATTACGGACGTCTGGGCCTCGGGGCGGCCTCTGCCGGACTCATGGAACGCTCCCGCCGGGACATGGGCCGGCGGGCTGCCTCCAGAAAGCAGTTCGGGCGTCCCATCAAGGCATTTGAGCTCGTTCAGGAAAAGATGGTCAGGGCCCGGGTCCATGCCTTTGCCTCCCGGGCCATGAACCGGTTTGCGGCCTGGATTCTTGAAAAACATCCCCTGGCCGACTGCGCCCTGGAGACCTCTCACGCCAAGCTGTACGGCACGACCCGCTGCTGGGATACCCTGTACGAGGCCCTGCAGACGGCCGGCGGATCCGGATACCTGACGACCCTGCCCTATGAAAAGCGGCTCAGAGACTTCCGGGTGACCACCATTTTCGAAGGAACGACCGAGATCCATTCCCTATACCCGCCTTTGAAACTGGCCAGGGAAATGAGCCGGGACCTGAAAAACAGGCCGGCGGCCTCCAGGATTCTGGCCCTGGCCGGGCTCAGATACCGCCGCGCCCTCAAGGGAATCAGGGCTGATCATCCCCTCTTGACCCGGGCCCTGGCTGTCGCCGGAAAGAGTGAAATTCTCCTTCGAAGGCATCTGAGCAGCGCCCTTTTTCGATACCAGGATAAGATCAGCGAGGAGCAATTCCTGTTGCGCCGCATGACCGAACTCAGCCTGTCCCTCTACTGGCTGCTGGCCGCAGTAGCCTTTCTGCGCGGCAGTTTCAAGGACGGCGACTACCCCCGGGAGATGCTCCTTAATCTGGAGTATCTGATCGAGGAAGCCCGCGAATGCCAGCAGGCCGGCAAAAAAACCCGGCTAAGCCCCAAGGAACGGGTGCATCGGAAAATCATGCGCAGCGGCCTGCAGCATGGCCCGACCGGGAAATAAGCAGCCCAGGCAGTGCATGTCAGCAAAACCTTATTTCCTGTCTCTGAACCATCAGTTCACCCTGGATGAGAACTTGCCGGCTCTGGCCGCATTGGACGAGAGATCCCTGGACCTGATCAAGAATGCAGCCGGCGTGCTCATGCCCAAATATTTCTCCCCGCTGCGCTACCAAAAAGTCCTCTCTCTGGCCAAAAACCATTTCCCGGATTTACGGACCCGCTATGCCTGCCGGGGTAAGGCCGAACAGACCAGACTCCTTGAGCGCAACAACATTCCCCATCCCCGGACCGAAATCTTTGACAGCCCGGCTCAGGCCATAGACGCCGTCAGAACCCAGAGCATTCGCTTCGATTACCCTTTCGTGCTCAAGGGAGACAGAGGCGGCGGCGGGGCAACGGTTTTTTTGATCGAATCATCCGAAGACCTCGAGGTCAGACTGGCTCAACTCCCGCAAGACCAGCCGGTTCTGCTTCAGGAACTGATCGATCACGGCGGCCTCGATCTCCGGGTGGTGCTCATGGGCCGGGGAGTCTGCAGCTACTTCCGGGTTGGGAACGGATCGTTTTACAACAATGTCTCCAAAGGGGCCAGGATCGAGCCGGACATTCATCCGGAAAAACAGCGGACCGGACAGAGCCTTGCCCTGGATCTGGCCCGAACGGCCAACATCGACCTGGCCGGCTTCGACATCCTCTTCCCGGCCCAGGGGCCGCCGCTGATGCTGGAGATCAATTTTCTCTTCGGCAAGAAGGGGCTCGGGGGGCTCAAGGGGTACAACCGCATGTACAGGCGGGCGGTCTATGACTGGATAAAGCGGGTCAAAAACGGATTATGAACTCGCAGAAGCGACTGCTTTCATTTTTTCTAGATGCTTATCCGCCAACTCGCCTCATTCCACCAGGAATCCGTACTCTACCGGTCTGCGGTCTTTTACGAGATGATTCCTGGACGTGATCATCTTGTCCCGGGCCTGGTCGAGGTCCAGGCCCTCAATCCCCACCTCGGGATCGGTTTCCGAGCCTCTGGCTAAGACCTCTCCCCTGGGGCCGGCTATCAGGGATTGTCCGGTAAAGGTCAGCTCTTTCTCGGACCCGATCCGGTTGGCGGTGACCACAAAGACACGGCCGGTCATGGCATGGACCGGGATGGCCTGCTGGGCGAAACCGGGCAGGACGAGATTGGAGGGATGGCAGATGACGTCCGCTCCTTTCAGGGCCAGGATCCTCCAGACCTCAGGGAACATCCAGTCGAAACAGACCAGCAGCCCGACCGTGTATCCTCCGAGGTCAAAGACCGGCAGTCCCAAATTTCCCGGCTGAAAGAAGCTTTTTTCATTGAGAAACAGGTGCAGCTTGCGGTAGCGGCCGACATAGCCCTCCGGCCCCAGCAGAACGGCTGTATTGTACAGGCAATCGCCCTCCAGCTCGTTGAACCCCGTGGCCAGGTAAAACCGGTGCTGCCTGCACTTGTCCTGCAGAAAGCGAAGGAAACGGCTGTCCTCGACCGGCTCGGCCGATTGCCGGGCCTCTTCCGGGTTCTGGAAATGATAGCCTGAATTGCACAGTTCGGGCAGGACCAAAAGATCTGCGGAGGCGGCCCGGTCCAGGAGCCGGTCCAGGTCCAGCATGGTCTGCTCCGGATCGTTGAAGGCCGGCCGGCACTGGATGTAGCCGACGGTCAGGGGAAATCCCATGTTTGCGCTCCCTTGTGTCATAATCTCAGGCCTGACAACTTCATAGCAGCAGCTCAAAGTGCTGTTCATTGACCTGCCTGCCCCATCCCCGGCCCTGATATTGTTCTTTGAGCTTGAATCCGGCTTTCTCGTAAAGGTGCCTGGCCGCCTGCAAGCCCTCGAAGGTCCAGAGATAGACCCGACCGTAGCCCATATTTTTGCAAAAAGCCATGGCTTCATCCAGGAGGCGGTTTCCGAGACCCTGCCCCTGGAGGGCAGCGGAGACGATAAACCAGCGCAGATGAGCCCCCTGCTCCCGGGCCTGGACTCCGTCTATGGCGATGGAACCTTCGAGCCGCCCGTTTCGGTCGGCGATCCAGAACCCGTCTCGTCCCTCGTCGTAGCGGTCCATGAACTCAGACAGGTCCCGGGCGACCTTGCCTTCGAAGAAGAGCCCGAAGTTCCAGTTTTGGTGGTAGTAGCGGCCGTGCAACTCGACGACCCGGCCGATGGCCCCGGGGCGGTATCCTTTCCGGATGTATGGCTTTGACATCTGAATTCACCTCTCGGGATCAGTCTGACCTTGCGTCCCCGCCTGACATGGTCTCCTTTCCGTCAGCCGTCATCCGAAGCTTCCCCCCTTGGATCCGTTGTCAGCCCTTGCCTTTTCCCGGGTTCCATGTTTTCCTCGGTCCAGGCCGGAGAATAAGTAACAGATCCCCCGGTCCGGCAAAGGATTTGATCATGCGCAGAGACTATTCTGCCATATATGACCGCAAACTCAAATCCAAAAAAAAGCCAAGCCATTTTTAGCAAGGAGGAGTACCAATGCGCTGTCTGTCCACTGATCTAGCCGTGGTCGGGTCCGGAATCGCCGGACTCTACGCCGCGATCCTCTGCCGGCGGGCCGGACTGGAGGTCACGCTCTGCTCCAAATCCAGGCCGGGCAGGGGGAGTTGCTCCGCTCTCAGTCAGGGCCATTTCAGAAGCAGCGCCGAACACTTTCCCCGGTCCGAGCACAGACAACTGACCCTGGAAGCAGGCCAGGGCCTGAATCTCGAATGGATGGTGGATATCCTGGTTGACCGTGCCCGGGAGGACGTCTTGTCTTTGAACGACCTTGGCGTCCAGCTCAGGCAAAGGACCCGCGGTCTTGAGTCCATGCCGCAAAGAATCGGCCTCGAGGGCCTGAGCATTACCAGGCCCCTGGCTGACCTGGCCCAATCGGAAGGGGTTCAATTCCTCTCCCCCTTCTTCGCCTGGCGGATCGTGGAGCTTCAGGGAAGGGCGGCCGGAATCTGCGGCTTTCTCCCTTCCGAGACCGAACCGACCCTGGTCCTGGCCAAAGGGGTGATCCTGGCAGCCGGCGGCGCCGGGGCCTTGTACGAATGGACCGACAACCCCCAGGGGCTGAGCGGCGACGGCTACGTCCTGGCCTACCAGGCCGGATTGCCCCTCATGGACATGGAGTTCGTGCAGTTCTTTCCGCTGACCCTGGCCGCTTCATCCAGGACTGGCCGCCTGGTTCCGCCTGTGGTCGCGGAAGTCGGAACCCTGGTCAATGCCGGGCATGAGGATCTGACAGCCAAATACAACATCACACGGCGGCCCGTGGCTGTGGCAGCCAGAGATCAGCTCAGCCTGGCCATGGCCAGAGAAATCCGGGCCGGACAGGATATCGAGGGGGCCTTGAAATTGGAAATCCCTGATGACGACCGGATCTGGCAGCAGGCCGGACAGGCCTTCGGCCTCGGGGACCTGAACCGGATCAAGGCCTGGGTTGACCGGCTCTGCCTGGGAAAGGGCCATCTCCTGGTCCGGCCCGCAGCCCATTTCGTTATGGGCGGCCTGATCATCGATGCCCAGGCTCAAACCGGGATCGAGGGCCTTTTTGCAGCCGGAGAAATCGTGGGCGGCCTGCACGGCGCCAATCGATACGGGGGAAACGCCCTGACCGAGACCGTGGTCTTTGCCGGAATCGCCGCCGACCGGGCCGTTTTGTACCTGAAAGAACAAAAAGGCCCCTGGCCGAAGGACAAGGCGGTCCTGGGCTGGCTAAAAACCGGGGGGCCGGCCTGGAGCCGCGGCCAAAGCGATGCCCCGCAGACCGGGCCACGCTTGTCTGAAATCAGGCGCAGTCTCCAGGACCTGATGTGGGATCAGGCCGGCCTGATCCGATCCGAAGAGTCCCTGGCCCTGGCCGAAACCGAGCTGGGAAGGCTCAGAAAGAGCCTGGACCGGGTCCGGGTCGGCCCCGAGAACTGCATCCCCTATCTCGAGGGCCAGAACAGGCTCCTGGCCTCGGAAATGATTGTCAAGGCGGCCAGGATGCGTCGGGAGAGCCGGGGGGCGCACTATCGCACCGATTATCCGCAGACCGATCCCGCCTGGACCCGGCACATCATCATCCAAAAGTCCAGCCGGGGCATGCAGCTGAAACTGCTGGACTAAGGACAGTAAAAGACACCTGTCGTATATTTTCGGGTCTAACGCGGCCAGTTTGATTAATAAAATGATACTCCAAATTGAATCACTGGCACCTTCTTTTCGAACCGGACAACAGGGTTCTCTTGCGCGACCTCGCTTACTGTGCTGGAGTTTCAGACGAATTTCTTACAGCAGATGCACCCGCCCCAGGTTCAGCTCGCGGCCGGCCTCCGCCACCTGCCGGTGGTGGGAGAAGAGCAGGACCTGGTTCTTCTCCCCCAGCCGGGCCAGAGCCTTGAGGGCGGCCCGGGTTCGATCCTCGTCGAAGTTGATCAGGATGTCGTCCACAATAAAGGGGACGGGCTCGCTCTTCTGCAGGCGATACTCCAAAGATGCCAGGCGCAGGGCCAGAAAGAGCTGGTCCCGGCTGCCGTCGCTCATGCCTTCCACCGGGATTCTCTGTCCGGCCTCGCGCAGGCCCACGATGATCTGCTCGCCCTTGTCGTCGACGTCTGTCCGCAGCCCCTGAAAAGAACCTAGGGTCAGCTCAGTGAAGTATTCCCCGGCCAGGGCCAGGACCGGATCCTGGTTCTCGGCCCGATAGCGCTCGACCGCCTCCTCCAGGACCAGGCCCGCCAGGCGCAGCCTGGTAAAATGCTCCGCCTGACGGCGGATGACGGCCAGGACCTCTTCGGCCTCTTCGGCCTTGCGCGCGGCGTAATCGCTGCCGTCCATGTCTTGAAAGCTCTTTCTCATCTCCCCGACCATTGCGCTTTGTTCCCCAAAGGCCTCTTCCAGGCGTTCCAGCTCCTCTGCGGTCTCCTTAAGGCTCACAGGCAGGGAATCGGGGTCCAGGGCCTGGACTTCAGCCGCGAGTTCATCCAGGCTGCAGGATCCTGCGATCTCGCGCAGGCCGGCTTCCTCGGTCCGGATAATCTTTTCCAGCTCCTGTCCCTTTCGCCAGCGCTGCTCCACCGCCTCTAGCTCGGCCTGATCCTCGCACCCGGCCAGGGCGCACAGTTCGGCCAGTTCTGAAACGGCCTGCTCGCGATCGATGGCGGCTTCCTGGATCTCTTTTTCGGTCCTTGCGATGCTGTCTCTGTAATTCTGAAGGCTGGTTGCATCGGCCTGAGCCCGATCCAGGAGGCCGTTCAGGCTTTCCACGGCCTGATCCAGGGGCAGACCGGCCAGTTCCGGGGCGGCCCGCTGGAGCAGGATGTTCAAATCGCGCCCGAGCTCCCGGCTGTCTTGATCGATGCCCTGGATCCGTTTGCTGTAACCGGCCGCATTGTTTACGTGCTTCAGACAGACCTCCAGGTCTTCAAAAAAATCAGAGACCCCGTCCGGGGTTTCAGTCCCGGGCAGTCCCAGCCTGGAAAGATAGGCGGCCCACTGCCGCTGCCAGGACTCAAGGGCTTCATCCGCCTGCCTGGCCCGCTCCCCGGCCCGGACGCTCTCCTTTTCCAGGCGGCTGATGCTCACCAAGACCGCGCGGCGATCATGGGCGATCTGCTCGATCTCCTGCCGTTTCTTTTTGGCCAGACCGAGAACGGGCGACAGAGCCTCACCCCCGGGTATGGGCAGGCCTGTTTCCCGGAGGGCTTTTTCAAGCAACCCCCGGGCCTCCCGGCGCTTTTGACCCAGCTCGGCCACGGCGGCTTCATTTTGCAGGATCTGCCGGGCGGTGACCCGCCACTGCCTGATCTCGCCCTGCCAGTCCGACATCACCTCCGGCGTGTCCGGCTCGAGGCCGCAGGCCTGCCAGGCCCGGCTCCAACCTGCCTGCAGCTCCCGCCATTTCCCGGATAGATCCGCCCCGGCGCGTTCCAGTTCAGCCCATTGCCGCCTGGCCTGTTCCAGCTCCGAGTGCAACCTGGCGTTCTCGTGAACCCGGGAGCTCTCCCAGCGCAAGCGGTCGGCCGTGTGATCCGCCGCCTGCACCGCCCGTTCATAGACCTGGGACAGGGTCTCCTCGGACGCATATGCTTTGGCTTCGGCCTCGACATCCTCGGCCTCGAACCACTTCCGGCGCAAAATGGACCAGCCCTTCTCACGCCAGGCCCGCTTTTCCTTGAGCTCTTCTTCAGATGGGACCTCGCCGACCAGTTCCTGGGAATGGATGTCTTTTTTCAGTTCAGCGATCCTGGCGCTCAGCTCTTCCCTGGTCTTGTCAAGCTCCCGTCCCTCCTGCTCCAGATCCGCCCAGGCCTGTTTGAATTGCCGGACAGCGGTTTCCAGGGGCATGGGCAGACGAAGGAGTTCCTCCGGACTGCCCCGCCAGAATCCGAGGCGCTTCAGACCGGCCGAAAAGTCCTCTTTTTCCCTGGCCGCCCGGGCGGCTTGTTGTTCGAGAGCGGCGTCGATATCCCCGAGGCCGGCGGCTTGATCCAGGGCTTGATCCAGGGCCGAGAGGTCCCGGTCCGGGGGAAGCTTTTTCAATTCCGCTTTTTTGTCCGCCAACTCCTCCTGACTGGACTCGAGGGCCCGGGCGCTGTCCAGGCTCTCCTTCTGCAGGAGGCCGAGCTTATTGCCGTGGGCGCTGATCTCCCGGCGCTGCCTGAGCAGGGTCCCCAGATCCTCGACCCGGTCCGTATCCAGATCCGGCCTGACCCGGCGCAGTATCGCGGCTGCGGCGGCTTCCTCCTGCAGGCGGCTGTTCTCCAGGCCGCGGCGGTCGGCCACCCCTTTGCGGTAGGCCCCCAGACGCTGATGCAGGTCATGAATGGTCTCGGCCTGGTCCAAAAGCTCGGTGTTTGGTTCTATCGATTCTATCTTGGCCTTGTATTCAGCCAGGCGTTTTCCGGCCGCGGACAATGTCCGCTCCGATTGGCGCAGCAATTCCTGGTTTTCCTGGCGGCGCCCGGCAAAATCATCCGGAAGCGAGGGCAGGCTGCCCAATCGTTCGAGTCCGGCCCGGGCTTCGCGCAGACGGGCCAGGGGCTGCAGGGCCTGCTGCAGGCGCTGCAGGCGCTGCTCTTTTTCCTGAACTTTTTTCTTCCTGTCCCTTGTCCGGGCAAGTTCCCATTCGGCCCGGCGCAGGGCCCGCTCCTGCTCTTTCCAGGCATGGCTAGACAGCGCGGCTTGGTTGATTTCTCTTTTGAGCTCCCGGAAACGCTTCAAGGCAGCATTGAGTCTTGGCTTGGACCCCTGGGGCTTGAAAATTTCCCGCCTTTCCTCCTGCAGATCAGACAGGATCCGCTCCACCGAAGCGATGCCGGTCCCGGCTGAAAACAGGGTCGTCCCGGCGCTGCCCTTTTCCTGCAGAATGCTGGCCCCGCCTTTGACCAGCCCGGAGTGGTCCAGGCCGAACAGGGTTTCGAAGCCTTCCCGGTCCAGGCCCTGAAGCCAGGCCCGGATCAGGCCCTGATCAAGGACGTTGCCCCCGGGGTCGAGGACGCTGCCCTTGCGCTTCTTGCGGCGGGAAAAAACAAGCTCTCCGCCCTGGCCGTCGGAGAGGGTCCCGGAAACACAGAGCCGATCGTTGGCATGAAGAAAATTGTCCGCGGTCCGCTCGGGAAACCCGAAGAGCCAGGCTTTCAGGGCGCGCAGGGTGCTGCTCTTGCCGGACTCGTTGGGTCCGAAGACGATATGCAGTCCGGGTCCGGCGGAGTCGAATTCAAGGCTGGCGTCGGTGAACGGCCCAAAGGCCTCCAGATGAAAGCGCTTGATGATCATAACCCTTTCCCCTGGCGCAGCAGGCGGCCGAGCAGCAGCTCCTTGACCTCGTCCTGCATCTGTCTAAGCTTTTCCGGATCGCCGAGATCAAACGGGTCCTGGCCGGCCTGGATTTCCGGAGGCAGTTTGGACAGCATGTCGGCCAGTTCCGGGATCTGATCCTGACAGGACCGGGAAAGGCTCAAGTCTTCGATGCCTTTTATAAGTCCGGCCAGGGGCGAATCCGGGTCGACACCGCCTCCGCTTTCAAGCAGCGGTCTCGTCCGCAGGCGGATTTTCTCCAGCCAGATATCGCCCAACCCGGCCGCCCGGGTGCGGCATTCCTCCTGCACTTGCTGCTCCCGGTCGTGCAGCCGGCTGTGTATAGCGGTCCGCCCCTCCAGCTCCAGCCTTACCGCCACGGGCCGGCCGTCTCCGGCGTCGGCCGCCCCCTCCAGGGCCCGGCGGATTTGGACCCAGACCTGCTCCTCGCATTCACATCCCTCCAGATCGACCCGGCACATCTGCCAGCGCAGCACATCCAGGTCATGATGCACCGCTTGCCTGACCCGGCCGTCTTCGACCAGGACCAGGGTGCAGCCCTTGGGGCCTTCCTCCCGGATGTGCCTGCCCTGCACGGTCCCGGGAAACACGATCCAGGGATCGCGGTCCACGATCTCCCGCTGGTGAACATGACCCAGGGCCCAGTAATCGTAGCCCTTCGAGGCCAGGACATCCCGGCTGGTCGGGGCGTAGGGTTCATGGCCGGACCGCCCGGATAGGGCGGTATGCAAGAGGCCGATATTGAAGGTATCCGCCCGGCCCACGGGATAATTCGCAGCCAGGTCCTCCTGGACATCCCGCCTGGAATAGCCCTGCCCGACGATGTTCACCCCGAGATCCTCCAGATAGATCCTTTCCGGCTGATTTTTACTCAGGATGCGGACGTTGTCCGGAGGACTCAGGTTCTTCCCGATGGGGCTGGCCGCGTCGTGGTTCCCGGTCACCAGAAAGACCCGGATTCCGGCCTCCTTTAGCCGCCCCATGCGCTGGGCAAAGAACAGGGCCGTGTTGTAGTCCCGCCAGGGTCCGTCGAAGATGTCCCCGGCCAGGAGCACAAAGGCCGCTTCTTCGCCGATGGCCAGCTGAACGAGGTTGTCCAGGGCGCGGCGGGTGGCGTTTCTGATTTGCTCGACAGGGGCGTCGGGATAGCTTTCCAAGCCCTTGAGCGGACTGTCCAGATGAATGTCTGCGGCGTGGACAAAGGAAAATGTCATGAAATGAACGAACTCCTCCTTGAATCTTGACCTCTATTTTCTGAAGATCCAGGCCAGAAAAGACAAGAACAGACTGATCAGGATCATGGTGGTGATCGGAATGTAGATCTTGAATCCCGGACGGTCAATGACGATATCGCCGGACAGCCTTCCAACTTAAAACCAGTAATCGAAGATGACCGATATCTTCTCCAGGACTTTCAGCCTGAACGGGCGCCGCTTCCATTCTTCCAGGCTGACGGGTTCTGTAATGGCCGTCCCCAGGACTTCTCGGCTCTGCTTCGCACTCAAAAATCCCGATCCATCGCTGATTCTGGGCTGGTTGTCGATCGGGCCGCCGCTCTCCCGGATCATCCGGCTCGGGGGCAGCGAACTGCAGCCGGCCAGGAGCAGGCCGGCGGCAACGCAGACCAGGGTTATCCATTTTCCGATTTGCAAGGGTGTTCACCAACCAAAGGCTTACAAAAGACCAGTGCTTCAACTTCTCCATCAGCCTCCGGGCCTCAGGGGGAGCAGATTGAGGGCGCAGCCGCACCCGAAGATGAGCAGGGCCCCGAACACCAGCTGCAGGGTCACGGGCTCCCCGAGAAAAAGCACTCCGAAACAGGCCACCAGCGGCACCTCCGCGGTCATCATCACGCTGACCCTGGAGGCCGGGATAGAGGCCAGGGCCTGATTGATGCTGAGCTGGGCCCCAACCGAAAAAACAGCCACGGCCATGACCGCCAGCCAGGCCGCGCCCGCCTGGGGCAGAATCGGAAGGTCGGAAAGCAGCAGCGGTCCGAGGCCGGCCAGGGTGCCGGTCAGGCAGAGATAAAAAAACAGGGTGTAGATGTTGTTCTCCCGGCCCAGCCTCCTGACCAGCAGCAGGGTCAGGGCGCAGAGGACCGCAGCCGCCGTCGCCGAGACATGCCCGGCATTAAAGACCGGACTGGCTTCATTGGGCCAGAGAATGACCACGATCCCGGCAAAAGAACCGCAAATAAAGGGCCAGGCCGCCCTGGCCGTCGGCTCTCCAGCCACCCAGGGCGACAACAGGGCGGTGAAGGCCGGATACAGATAGAACAGGATCATGGCCAGGGACAAGGGGATGAGCTGAAAGGCGGCCACCAGGAGCAGGAAGGCCGCGGCCCCGCAGACCCCTCTCACAGTCAGCAGCAGCCGCTTTTGCCCCCAGAGGCTGAGTCCCAGGAACCATACCAGCAGCGGAATCCCCGCCAGGCCGAGGATGAAACGGCCCACCCCTATCTGCCAGATGCTTAAGTAGGAGCCGGCCAGCTTGGCGGAGACGCTCATGCCCCCGTAGAACAGGGGCGCTAAAAAGAGGCAGATGAGTCCGCTGCCGGCCCTTGGTTTCATGAAGGTCAATCTTTTCATGTCCCTTTTATGGTTATGGGCCTGCCGGTTGTGCCGGCATAAAAGACGATGATTTCAGCAGGTTCATCCCCGTCATTTTTTCCGTAGTGCCAGGTATCAACGACAATACAAACAGGCAAACCCCAAAAAACAGCTTGTGCATGGCTTGATCTCCTTTCAGTATGAAAAACCAGCCGCACTTCGTAAGACCTGCCGCTGTCGTTTCCAACGATCTCTCTGCAAAAAAGGGTGCGGTTTTTTCAAAAAAATTCAATAATGTGAAACTGCTATCATATCTATGGCTCCCGGTCAAATCGAAAAGCCTCCTCCAGGCCGGCCCGGGTCGGCCCACTTAAAAAACAACCCTTCCCGGAACACCCTGTACATTTTATTCAGGTGCTTGCCGTAATCCGACTCCGGAAGCTCTTGTTTCAGCTGTTGCTTGAATGGCTGCGAGCAAATGCCTGGTCAGTTTGTGCAGGCGGCGGGGAATGCCGAAAAATCTGGCCACAGGCAGCATCGGACCGGAAAAGATTTCGATGCTCTCAATTCTGACGTAATCGCCGCTGGGCTCAAAATAAAACGAGTGTCGCGCCTGAACTCCCCATTTTGCGCCAACCCAGGTAACCAGGCGCCCTTTTTCGTAATCTATGACCACCGGGGCTATTCGGATCGGAAAGAGCAGGGGCTTGAGTTCAAAGGACAGACAGCTGCCGGCTGCAAGGCAATCTCCGGCTTCAAGCCGGCATTGCCGGCAGACCGGGTTCCACTCGGACCAGTTTTCAACCCGTGAAAACACGTCCCAGACAATTTCCATGGGCGCCGGTATGAGCACTGTTTCGCGGATTATCACGGCGATGCCGGGCTTTCGGCAGGAAAGCAAATGACTTTTTTGCCCTGCGTTTTTGTCATTCAATCTGCTCCCGACGGGCATCTGTCAGGCCGTTTAAAAAAAGCACCGACTGCACCCTGATGCAGATGAGCTCAGCATCCGGAGAATCCAGCAAGGTCCGCAGCTCAGGATGCTTAGTGATCATTTTCTCCCGGATCTGTTGTTTTTCCGGATCCCCGGCAAAGGGCTCGAACACCCCTTCAACAGTAAGTGCCCTGGGCTGCGGCTGATCGCGGGAATCGATCAGCAGGCTAACGCAGGGATTTTCTTCCAGGTTGCGATATTTTCTGGTATCGCGCCGGGTGCACATGAATATGCGGGTGCAGTCGGCATTAACCGTATAAACCATTAATGAGCAATACGGCTGGTTGTCTGCGGCAGTGGCCAGAACGCAATGGCGACTGTCCCGAAGCAGTGATTTGATTTCTTCCTGCATGGGCATTCCTTTTACTTGGATTGATTGTTGTGAGTTCGCCTTGGGACATTCCTGATTCCGGCCGCAGAGCAAAGGACTGAAAAAGTATCTGCGCGAGATCCAGGATATCGAAGTACTGTTTTCCGGCAGACTGCAGCAGATCGACAAGACCTTAAGCTTGATCAAAGCCTACCGCAAAGATGAGGAACTGACCCGATCCAGTCTGGGCAGGCCTTGCCCGCCAAAAACGGCTCAGGCCCGTGTATGACCCTCGAGGGAAAATACGATTTCGCCGTCCTCAAGTTCGCGGCTGCCGCCATGAAGTACCAGGCTCAATGCCGGGAGACTGTCAGGCGCGAAAAAGAACAAACCTGAGATCAATTTCTCTGACCGCTCGGGGTTTCGTTCTCAACAGAAGAGACCTCGTCTTCGTCCTCGGCTGTCTCCTGGACACATTCAGGGGGCAGTCGTTTGCTTGCCCTGGCCCCCATCCTGCGAATCCGTTCGGCCCGGGAGATGACATTGCCCCGGCCGGTGGAGAGCTGGTTCATGGCTTTGTCGTAGTGTTCTCTCGCCTTGTCCATGGATTTCCCGATATCCTGAAGGGTCTCGACGAAGCCCGCGATCTTGTCGTACAACTGGCCGCTCTGCTTCGCGATCTCCAGGGCGTATCTGGTCTGGTTCTCCTGACGCCAAATCGAGGCAATGGTCCACAGGGTGGCCATCAGGGTCGTGGGGGTCGCGATCATGACCTTTTGATCCCAGGCATATTGGATAAGCGCCTTGTCCTTTTTCAGGGCGATGGAAAATGCCGCCTCGATGGGCATGAACATGACCACGAAATCCGGCGAATTGAGCCCCCCGCCGGCCTGGTAGTGTTTTACACCGAGCCCGTCCACATGCGAACGGATCGAGCGCACCAGATCTTTGGCATGGCCGCTCCGGCGGTCTTCCTCCCCGGCGGCGAAGCGTTCGTAAGCCAGGAGGGAGACCTTGGAATCGATCACCAGGTGTTTGTCCTCCGGGAGTCGGACGATCACGTCCGGCCTGACCCGCCGTTCGGCGGCATCCGTGACCTCCATTCCCGAGCCCTGCCGATAGTAGTCCTCACCCTGTCGAAGACCCGATTCTTCCAGGATCCTCTCCAGTACGACCTCTCCCCAGTTACCCTGAATCTTGGAGTCCCCTTTCAGGGCCCTGGTCAGCTTGTCCGCCTCCTGGGACATCTGCAGATTGAGACCTTCCAGTTGCTTCAGTCGTTCAGACAGGCTGGCCGCTCGTTCTCCTGACTGCTGGCTGGACTGCTGCACCGTGTGCTGAAACTCCCTGATGCGCTCCTGCAGCGGGTTTAAAATACCGTCCAGGTTTCGTCTATTCTGCTCCAGAAAACGGCTGCTCTGCTGGTGCAGGATGTCGTTGGCCAGGTTTTGAAAGGCCTCGCTGAAATTTGCTTCCACCGAAGCGCGCAGTTCGGCTTCGCTCCTGAGCTGCTGCCTGGCCTGATCGCGTTCGGTGTGCGCCTGGACCAGGTTGACGTCCCGTTTCGCGATTTTCCCGGCGGCCAAAAGCCCTGCCGTCAAGAGTCCGAACACGAGGCCGGCTGCGGCGCCGACAGCCAGGGAGAGGGGATCGAGGGAAAGAATTTCCATGACGGTCTCACTTCAGTTGACTGTCTTTGCTCCCTCGCCGGTTGAAACCCGTGAAGGTCGCCCGGACCTTATCCACCTCTTCCTGACAGCTCACGCAACAGCGAACCCCCGGAATGGCCCGGCGCCGGGCCTTTGGTATCGCGGCCCCGCATTCCTCGCAATGGGTCAGGCTCTCGCCATGCGGCAAACGGCTTCTGGCCCGCTGTACCTCGTCTTCAACCGAGGCGTTGATCTGATCCTGCACCGCCCCGTCCCGGGACCATCCTCCAGCCATAGGTCTCTCCTTTTTCATCCTTCCGGACATTCCAGGCATACTTTGTTTGAGGTGGAAAAAGAGAAATAACTGGTCCGGGTATGAATGGTCAAGATGATAAAAAAGAGCCAGAATGAAAAGACATTCCGGACGAAGCCGCTGCAAAAGTCGAGGCCAATTGACGCTGCTCGAAGTGATCCTCCTGCGCAGCAACAGTGAACAGGAGGAATCGAGCAAAGAAGAACGGTGAACCAACGGTTGTCTATATCAGCCGCCTCAAATATCAATTTTCCAAAGCGTATTTTTGGTGAGAGACAGGGGACATGGAAAGGAGCGCATTTGCCAGACCGGTAGTGGTGATATATACTTGGATCAACGCTACAGACGACTCGCCTCTGGAGGTACGCTCTTGATCTCCCTTATTTCGCTGCTGGTAGTCATTTTCCTGTCCATACTCATCACCCGGGTGGCCACGATTGCCTTAACGCATACCGGACTTACCCGTGAATCGGCAAAATTTCAGGCCCGTTCGGCCTTGTCCGGGGCCGGCTTCACAACCAGCGAATCCGAGATGGTCGTGAACCATCCTGTGCGCAGGAAAATCGTCATGTTCCTTATTCTCATCGGAAACGCGGGAATAGTGGCCGCGATGTCCTCGCTCATCCTGACCTTCGTCAGTGAAGGAGATCAAACGAGCCTGAGCATCAAGATCGTTCTGCTGGTTTGCGGAATCGTCGCAATCTGGGGATTTGCCTCGAGTCAGTGGGTGGACAGAAGGCTTTCCCGTCTGATCGACGTCATGCTCAAGCGCTACACCAAGCTCAATATCACCGATTATGCGAGCCTGCTCCATCTGACAGGGGAATACCGCCTGGCAGAGTTGAAAATCAAAACAAACGACTGGCTTGACGGGCTGGAGCTGAAGCAGGCGAGATTACGCGATGAAGGCATCAATGTCCTGGGTGTCCGCAGGCAGGACGGAACCTACATCGGGAATCCGGTGGGAGAGACCAGCTTGCAGCGGGGGGATTCTCTGGTCCTCTACGGCAGGATCAGTGCCATTGACGAACTGGATAAGAGGAAAAGCGGTTCGCACGGCAATCGGGAGCACAGGGAGGCCGTCGAGGAACAGCAGGACGTCCTCAAAAAAGAGGTCGGCAAGGACAGCAAGACGCCCTCACCGGATGAGGCAGAGAAATAGATTAGCCGGACAGCCGGTGTGGCGGCAGCGCCGGCAGAGATAGAGCCGGAAAAAGGCCAGAAACGGCAGCAGCAGGACCCAGAAAAAAATGAGCAGCACCGGTTCCTGTAACAGCCAGTACTGGGGAATCAGAACGAGCCCGGCCGCACCTGCTGCCAGGGTGAGCCTGCCTCTTCGGCTGATCGTTGGCCCCCGGTAAGAGAAGATACTTCGCATCAGACCCGCCGGAGCCAGGAGGCAATCGTTATAATGGTAAGGATAGGGGCAGTGGGCACAGAGGTTGGGCACAATGAGCACGAGCTGGCCCAGCGTGGCCACGGCCAAATAGATCCAGCCCCAGACGTGGCTGTGCCGGAAAACGGCCACAGCCCCCACCGCCAGGACCGCAATGAACAGCCCGCGCATGGACAGCTTTTGCCAGTTTGGAAAACCATCCACAAAGCGCTGCGCTCCGGCTGTCATATCGTCCTCCTTGTCGATTTCCAGCGGAAGTGTATCCGGAAGGTCAGCTCATCAGGCATAAAAAAGCCACCGTGGTGCGCATCCATTTTCATGAAGAGGCGTGGTGGGTGTTGTCGCAACAAACAGTAAAACACCACATCCTTGCCCGTCAATGGCTTTTAAGATGACAATTCCAAGAAGTCCAGCGGACCTGATTTTTGAGTATTTATGCTGAAATTTATACCCCATTCTTTCACCGCCGGCAGATCCAGGGCACGATCGGGAAATACCCGGCAAGAACGAGAATACAGAAGGCTTGATATTATTATCGGGATGAAGAAGTCAGATTCGATCCTGAAGCTCAGGCCCGTAAGCAATGCAAACCACCATGGTCCAAAAAGCACTTGACAAATGTCACCGGAAGGTGACACAAAGATGAACGGCCAGCCATTTTCCCCATACCAAACCAAGGAAGCTGACGATGCGCAACGCTGAGGCTACACGCAAACTCCTGATCCAGGCCGTGGGCTCGCTCCTTGCCAGGAAAGGATTCACCGCCATCGGGGTCAACGCCCTGGCCCGGGAGGCGAAGGTGGACAAGGTCCTGATCTACCGCTACTTCGACGGCCTTCCCGGCCTTATCCAGGCCTTTGGCCGGGAAGGCGGATTCTGGCCCTCGGACGAGGAACTCATGGGGGGCCGAATCGAGGATTTTCTTGAAAAGCCCGTCAGGGAACGCTTGCAGCGCCTGGCCCTCAATTTCCTGCAGTCGCTTCGCAGACGGCCTCTGACCCTGGAAATCATGGCCTGGGAGATGGTGGAAAAAAACGAATTGACCGAAGAGCTGGAACGAATCCGCGAACAGTCCATACTCGCCGTCTTCAGCCGGGGCTTTCCGGAAAAGGCCGCCCTGCCCGATATAGAGGCCATGGCCGCGATTGTGGGTGCCGCTATCAGTTACCTGGTCCTGCGTGCCAGGAATACCAAGTGGTATACCGGGTTGAACCTTCAGGACGAATCCGGATGGCATCGCCTGGAGCTGGCTTTTTGTGAGCTGATTGACGGACTTGTCGGCAACTGATTTTTTTTCTATTATATGTCACCGTAAAGTGACAAAGGAGCTGTTCACATGAACCGGAGACGTTTTCTGCAAAACACCTGTCTGGGCGGTCTCATGACCTTTTCCGGCCCGGGGTTTCCGGCCTCCTGCCGCCAGTCCCCGCAGCACACTCTGCGCTCGGACCCCCCAGCTTCTACTGCACTCTCCCCGGCAGTGGATGCCACTGGGGCCACAATACTCTGGTATGCCGCCCTGGCCCCGAGCACCCACAACACCCAGCCCTGGCAAGTCCGCGTCCTCGGCCCCCGGGAGTGGATCATCGAGGCGGATCACGAACGCGCGCTTCCGGCCGTGGATCCGGACAACAGAGAACTGCTGCTCTCCCTTGGAGCCTTTGCGGAAAACCTGGCCCTGGCCGCGGGCAGCCACGGCCTCCAGGCCGCTTTCCAGGTCCTGACCGCGGACCCCTCGGCAACAGATGTCCTGAAAGTGGTCCTCAGGCCCGGAGGCAGGCCCGACGTTTTGCCGGAGAGACTGGAGCGGCGTATGACCATCCGTAACGGCCTGAAGAACACGCCTCTCCAAGACGAGCATATCCGGATCCTGCAGGACATTCAGCCGGATCGTTTCCATTTCTTTCCGAGCACATCAAAGCACGGCGCCTGCCTGGCCCGGGGCACGCTGGCACAGTTCCAGGTGCAATCCTACCGGGACCAGGCCCAGCAGGAGCTCGTTAACTGGCTCCGGCTGGATCCTGAGGCGGAGGAGACACACCGGGACGGACTGACCCTGAAAGCCATGGGCATCACCGGCCTCAAGGCCTGGTTCCTCTCCCACTTTGTCAAGCCGGAGGATTTCCTCAAGGAGAGCTTTCGGAAGAAAGGGGTAGAGGCCACCGAACAACAGGTCCGGGAAGCCGGCGGCTGGATCGTTTTGACGAGCCCCGGGCGCAGTGTCGCCGAGCTCATCGATACCGGTCGAACTTTTCAGCGCCTGGCGCTCGCAGCGCACCAGCTCGGCATCGGCCTGCATCCCATGAGCCAGCATGTGTACCGCTGCTTCCTGAAGCCACGACAACCCGATGCATGTCAAGACCTTTTTCAAAAAGCTGCCCCTGAATTTCTTGTGCACAGGCGACGTATCCGGTGGCGCCGACCGCATCGGAGCCGCCGCCGGGGATGATGTATCCCTTGCGATTCTCTTTCTCCAGATCTTCTGCAACTTTTCCCATAGCAGCCATCATATCCGATCCCCCGGGCACGACTTCGATTTTCTCGACACCCAACAGTCTGAAGAGGAAATTGTTGCCGCTGGCTTCGGGATTATAGCTGTTTGGCACACGCTCTTCGAGAACCAACCGGCATCGAAGCCCTTCTTTGACCGCCGCGGCTAAAGTCAAGCGGCAATGATTGGATTGGACTGCTCCACAAGTAATGAGGGTGTCCGCCCCTTTGGCTAAGGCATCGGCCACGAGAAATTCCAGCTTGCGGGTCTTATTCCCCCCACCGGTCAGGCCAAGCAGATCGTCTCTCTTTATATAGACCTCTGGCCCGGCCAGGGCTTTGGTAAAATTGGGGAGAAATTCTATGGGTGTTTCAGCCTCGGTATATCGACGCCGGGGATACTTGGCGAGATTCATACGGTCCTCCTAATAAGATATACTGATTATAGCCTCTATTTCGATCTCCGCGTCCCTGGGCAAGGCAGCCACCTGAATTGCCAGCCGTGCAGGCGGATTTTGCGGGAAATGCTGGGCGTATGCTTCGTTGACTGTATTGAAATCGGCAATGTCTTTGAGGTAAATATTGAGCTTGACGGCTCGATCAAGATCAGACCCAGCTGCTTGCGCTATGGAACGGATGTTTTTCAAACACTGATGCGTCTGTTTTCCAATGTCTCCTTGCACAAAA
Organism: Desulfohalobiaceae bacterium; assembly: GCA_021737615.1. Taxonomy (GTDB): domain Bacteria; phylum Desulfobacterota; class Desulfovibrionia; order Desulfovibrionales; family Desulfothermaceae; genus JAABTT01. The sequence goes on from JAIPDR010000016.1 coordinate 30,396, forward strand.
TCTCCTGTCAACGGATCAAGAGGCAATTGCCCTGAAACAAAGAGTAATTTTTCTGCGGCTACAGCCTGGGAATAGGGGCCGATGGCCTGTGGCGCCTGAGGGGTATTGACGATTCTTAGAGGATCCTTTCCGTCCATGGTCTTTGCCTCCTTGGATTATGAGTCGCCAGATACTTAAAGGCAATTTAAATTCTGCATCGTTCGACTCTTTTTCAAATAATTATAAACAGTATACCTGCTAACACCCATGAGTATGGCAATCTGCTCAATACTGCCCTTAATATTAAAAACGCCATTACACTCTAATTCTTTTACCAAATCTATTTTTTCATCCATTGACATGGAAGTGCATTCCTTTCCAATCTTAGATATGGCCTGATAAAAAATTTCTTCAATGGTCTCATTGATGGAAGTGCTGAATGTTTCAATCCTATTTCCTGTATTATTGTCAAATGAATCTGTAGTTGTGGTAAACATTTCCAGTGCATGCACAGCATTAAGATAATCAGTCATGTCAAAGTTGATGCAAAATGCTGCAACAACATCGCCATTTTTATTACGAATAAAGGACGTCGTCGATTTGAGTGTACGTCCATCTTTTGTTTTGGTTTTATAGTTATATCTATCTTTTATATCTTTACCTTCCTGATGAAGAGCTTTGACCACTAAATCCGTAACCGGGCCCCCTGTTTTGCGTCGAGTAACTTCGCCGGCCATATGTTTGATGGATTTTTGAGGGGTTGAGAGATCATGAACAACCACCTCGAAAGATCTCGGAAAGGTATTGGTGATGGCATCGGCGATTTGCTTGAGGGTATTAAAAATTTGCTCAATCTCAGTCATGACTTATGATTCTTCTTCAAGTACTATTTTATATCAAAAATCTCAATATAACAAACACATACCTCTTACAGCACTTAAACGGCAATGGCCTCTTTAAGCATTAGTCAACTACAAAATGAACTTCCTGTCAACAAAATTTGTTGAAAACTTAAAAAAAATTTTATTTTAAAAAATTATAGTAGCTTAAGAGATGATACCGGCTGGACAGCCCCCAGCTTATGGCATCCGATTCCAGGTTTACGGGAAGCGTGAGCCCGGAAACCGGAAGCAGGCTATCGCATTGGATTACAACTTCCCAAGGCCAGAACTTTCTTTTACATTCGAATGAGAGGAAAAAAAAAGGAGAAAACAAGTACACCTGGATGCTGATCAGTGCGCCGGAATGGATGACAGCTTCCGCTTGATCATCGCTTCTCTATGCAATCGATACCTGCCTGAGCTTCGTTTCCTTTATCCCGGCTCAGTTTCAGAGAAGCTGTTTTGGGCGATCAGGACCCGGCCAGAAAGGAGCAGCTGATAGGTTCCAAAGCTGACGGCGATACCGTAGGCAAAGCTCCAGAGGGTGCCGATCATGATGTATTCGGCCTGCATCCGCTGGGTGGTCTCTTTGGCTTCAAGTTTAACACCCACCAGCGAAAGCAATCAATAGAATTCAACATCTTCCGCACCCTAACTCATGATCCATACCTTGAAATATTTTAATCTAAAAAACTATCTTTTTGACCTTCTTGTCAGAAATGATTCTTCGGATTTTCTCACAAACAGGCCCCAATGCAGCATCAATATCTTCATTTTTCCCAATCAGATATGTTAAAGGCGTTAACCCAAACAGATCTGTTGGTATTTTGATATCAATCCCTCTTGGATGAACCAAAAAAGATCGCTCTCTGGTTAACGCTCCCATACACATGCCTAATTCAAATATCACATTGTCTCTCGGTGCAAGCTCACTTGTCTCACGACTGACAACCTTGTCCTCTGGAGCAAGGACCAATAATCCAAAGTCTGCGCCACGAATCTCATTCTCAAGAGATTCGATTGGATAACTCGAAGCTCCAAATACAGCATCAGTCCATACCTTAGTTGTAACATTATCATGCTCAAGACCAAGTTGAACAGCCCGTGCAATCTTCAATGACTCAGCTGATGAACCGATGAAGAGATGTGGGCTGGTGTTCGGTGCCATGACAAGCCTATTGCTTTGCCGCAAACGTTCAGCAAGTTCAAGTGCAATGCGTCTCCAAAGAACTGGGGCATCTTGTGAGAGTTCAGTAAATGAAGGCTCGGTTATTACGCATGCAACAACCTGTTTCTTTGCTACAACCTCTGCACATCGGACAGCAACAGGATCAATTAATGCCATTTCTCAAACGTGCCAGCCTGAACCTCGAGTAGCGACAACTCGATGATTCACAATAATATCAACGGCTCCAGTAATTATAAGAAAAAGATCACTGTCAGTTCCACCTTCATGGATAAGTGATTCGCCTCTGTCATACAGTAGTATCTTTCCAATATCAGCTATTTTTAAGGCTAATTTTTTGTCACCGCAAACTATTTGCTGTCTACAAAGCGCATCTATAAGTCTTCGCCTTCCATCACTACCCTGAAAACGTTTAATCATCTTGTCTTCCTTGGGTTACAGCTGATTTAAAATCTCTACAAAAACATTATGTACAGACCTCGTATAGCCTTCCCAATAATTGCAAGTAAACAATTGAAATTATTTGATTTCAAAGTTGGACATCCAAGTTTCGGGTGTCAGCGCCGCCGCTGGCCAGACAGACCGCCCAGTTTGATCGAGCCAGAAACTTCAATATCTTATGTGAAGCTTCATATGAGCGCCAACTCTAGCCAAGGCCAGTCTGATCGAGTCTGAAACTTCAACACCTTACATGAAGTTTCACACAAGGAAAGGCAAAATCCGCCAACTGAAACCCGAAACCTGAAACCTCGATGAAAGATGAGTAAAATAATGTCCGAAATTATCTCTAAATTTTAGGATTGGCAAGGTGCTCTGATGTATGCATTTCATTCATATTCATGTACTTGCAGCATGTTGTCTTCGATATAGCCTATGGATTTCTTCAGCAGATCCCAGCGCGCACTTTTTAGATGGTCGGATACGGCCTGCTGGCTGACGGGCGGATCCCACAGGGTCACGATGTCTTTTTGCAGCCAATCCCGGAGGACTCCGAACACGGCCAGGGACTGCCTCTCGGTCAAGTCGGTGACCAGGGAATCGACAACCATGATCAAGAGGTCGACACAGGAGTCGAAATCCGGGTTGTCTTCGAAGCGAAGGCACATCCGGGCCTGCTTCAGAGAGTCCAGGCCCTTTCCGGAAATCTGATAGGCCGGCCCGGCCCCCTCGCTGACCCGTGTCTCGGGAACGAACAGGACCTTTCCCACGCCTAGGCTTTCCCGCGAATCAGAGGCATTTTGGGTCTGGATCTTGATGAACAGGCGATAGAAAAGGGCAATGCGCAGGGTCTGCCTGACGTCGGAGACCAGCAGCTGCCAGCTGTCCCCGCGAAAAATATCGACCTCGAAAGGGACCGCCTGCGGATAGGTCTGCCGTAGTTCAGCAGAACCGCGCTTCATGACATCGTATAACCGTCTCCTGTCTGCATCCGATAAGCGCGAAGAAGCCACGATGTCACCGGTGATCACGGCATAAACGGTATTTTCCTGTATCATGACTTTGATGCACCTGCTGCTGCCAGTATCAGGGTATGGGTCGCTGATTGTTTTTTCCCTTGTGGTTGGAGTCTGGCAAAACCAACGGGTTTGGTCAAGAAAGATTGGGCTTTGCATCGCGGGCCCGCGGTGAAGAACAAACAAAAAGAAGGATGGCGGCTCGGCATAACATGGA
>JAIPDR010000187.1 GCA_021737615.1 Desulfohalobiaceae bacterium
TAAAAATATATCTCTTTCTTCAGGTTGCATGCTGAGGCCACGGTCCGGTTTCCCCCGGCGAGCAAGCCGAAGAAAACCTTAGAGCCTCCCAGCGAGGTCGCTCAAGAGAACTCTGTGACCGGTTCTCTACCCTGTGACCTATTGTTTGCATGGTAAATTTCTTCATTGATCAAAATGGCAGTTATGGACTTCAACATCAGCATAACAGCATGCCTATATATTGTAATAAATATTCAATAGTTATATGTCAGGCCTGCCAGATGCAAATCTGACATCTAACTTTCAGATCCGACCAGCCCCTGGACCCGCTTCTCGATCCAGGACCTGTACCCGGCCCGGGATCCGGCCTGCAGCCCGTTCTCTTCCAGGACAGGCAAAACCCAGGCCGTAGTCCGCCTGGATTCATCGATGTCCAGAGTCGACTGGGCCACACCGGCCAGGCCCTGCCCCGGGGGGATGATCGAGGTGACCACATTGGCCCCGGCCGCCAGCCTGGGGGGCAGCCCGTCCAGCCCATCCACGTCCAGAGAAGCGGGGATGAGCCTGTCCGGAAAGAGCAGGCGCATGACAGCGGTTATCTGGATCTCCCGAATCGAGCCGGGGCCAGCGACGCCCTCCAGGGGCGTGCCTTTCTGGGGGATGAAGTTCATGACCCGGATCTGATCCGCGTTTAACTCCTGCATGGCCATAAGGGACAGAAAAAGGTCCTGGTTCGTCTCCCCGATCCCGGAGAGCAGGCCCTCTTCGATCAGCAAACCCAGTTCATGGGCCCTGTATTTGGTATTGAGGCGCTCGGCGAAGCGCTGATTGATCCGCAGCTCCTCAAACAAGAGGGCGGAATGGGTCTCCTGATAGCAGGCGTACCAATCGGCCCCGGCCCGGGCCAGTTCCTGCAGAGCGCTTTCCGGGACCACCCCCGGGGAGATCATTACCGGCAGCCCGGTCCGGGCTTTGACCTTGCGGACCAGGCCGGCCAGACGCTCGATGCCCGCTTGACCGCGGTCCAGGTATTCCGGATCTTCACCCATGGTCAGATCTATGAGATGGACCCCGGACTCGGCCAGATCCAGGGCCGCCTCCAGGACCTCGGACTCCTTTTTGCGGTAGCGCAGGGAATCCCTGTTCGAGCGCCGGTAATAGCAGAAGCGGCAGTCATTGCGGCAGTACGTGCTCAAATAGACGAAACCGTATAAGAAGATGTCCTTGCCGAAATACTTTTCACGCAGGGTCCTGGCCGCTTGAAAAAGGGCCTCGAGCTGGTCCTTGTCGCTGATTTCGAGCAAGGAGACGATTTCTTCCCGGGAAAGCTCCTTTCGTTTTAGAGCCCGATCCAGGATGTTTTCCAGGTTGCTGTCTGTGATCTGCATGTCTTTCCTCATATATCCAGCTTGAGGGTCCGGACCAGACCGGACCTAAATCTGGATAACATTTATAGAATTTTAGATTTTGGATTTTGGATTTTGGATTTTCGATTGTTAAGACAAAGAATAAGAGTTGGTTATCTGGCATAAATCCAAAAACTTTTTCTTAAAGCCTATTGTATTTTTTTTCAAAAACCTTGAAAGAAATATATCTCTAAAATCCGGCTGAAGAGGTCTTGTCTCTTCAGCCGGATTTTAGAGATTGAGCCTGATCCCGTCCAGATAGCTCAGGCTCCGGCCCACCCGGGCCAGGCTGGCCGTCCCCTCCCTGGCCATGAGCAGCCGTTCCAGTCCGAAGCCGATGCCCACCCAGGGTTCGGTGACCTTCCAGGCCTTATCCAGAAGATGGGGGCCGACCGCACCGGACCCCAGTTCGAGGCCCTCCCCGGTCACGATATCCAGGGTCTGTCCATAGACCTCAGACTCTTCCGTCTCCAGGGCGTATTCTTCGATCCCGGCACCCTTGACCACCAAATCGGCCAGTTCGCGGATCCTTGTCTTGCAAAGTTCCTGGTCAAGGCCCATTTCCACCAGGTTGAGCATGGTGAATTCCGGGCTGTGCCTGCCTCCGTGGCTTTCCTTCCGGAAACAGGGACCGATTTCGAAGATCCTGACCGGTTTTTTCCAGAGGCGGAGAAGGTCTTTCAGGACATAATACAGGTGCGGGGCCAGCATGGGCCGCAGGCATTTCTTTTCGTCCAGCCAGAAGATCTGTTCGTTCAAGGGATGCCCCTCTTCGATGCCCATCCTGGCCAGCAGGCCTCTGGACATGATGATCGGGGTGCTGACCTGCGAGAACCCTTCCCCAACCAGGATCCGGGCCAGAGTCTCTTCCATCCGGATAAGGCCGCCCCGCCGTTTTTTGTCCTGAAAGTCCTGCAGGCGACGGCGCTGCTGTTTGCTGAGCTCCTGTTCCAGGTCCTGGAAGGCCCTGTTCTTGTCCAGAGGATCAGCAAAATCCCTGTCGAGATCCTCCCTGCCTGCCCCCAGCTCCAGAAGCCGGTTGTATTGAATATCTGACCAGGTTACAGTCATTTGCATCCCCTTTTTCAGTATTTCTTCTTCCGCATTTAGCCTTTTGCCCGGGGCTCAAAAGCGGATAGTGCCGTGACCGCCTTTAAACCCAGGACGACGAAGAACGATTCTCGTTGACAAGCACTGCGCCAAGGACGTAAACCTAACCTGTGCTTGCATGAAAACTCGCCCCTCTACTTCGTCACTGCAAAATTTTGAAATCCCCATGTATCTGAATAAACGGCGTTTTCAAAATTTATTGTCCCTAGTATCCGGGCAGGTTTACGGCCAATCACTGTTTTTGTTCAGAGACTAACGTAAACGCTGAACCAAATCAAATCCGCCGCAGCACTGAAAATGGTTTCAGGGTCCGCGGGTGACAAAAGATACATCCAAGACTAAAGGAGGACTGCATGATCATTGGCATCTTAAAGGAAATCAAATCGGAAGAGAACCGGGTGGCCATGACCCCGGCCGGCGTTGAAGTCATGTGCAGCAAAGGCCACACCGTCCTGGTGGAGGCCAGGGCCGGTCAGGGAAGCGGCTTTGCAGACAGCGCCTATGAAAAATCCGGAGCCGAGATCCTGCAGACCCCTGCAGAGATCTATGAACGCAGCGAAATGGTCATGCACGTCAAAGAACCCCTGCCCTCTGAATACGACCTGATCCGGGAAGATCAGATCGTGTTCACCTATCTCCACCTGGCAGCCAATCAGGAGTTGACCATGGCCCTGATCAAGAGCAGGGCGGTCAATATCGCCTACGAGACCATCCAGAAAGCGGACGGCTCCCTGCCCCTTCTGACTCCCATGAGCGAAGTCGCCGGGAGGATGGCCGTCCAGCAGGGGGCCAAGTATCTGGAAATGGTCCATGGCGGCCACGGGGTCCTCCTGGGCGGAGTTCCCGGGGTGGAGCCGGCCACCGTGGTCATCATCGGCGGCGGGGTTGTGGGGACCAACGCGGCCAAGATGGCCTGCGGCCTCGGAGCCAAGGTCCACCTGCTGGACATGAATCTGGACCGTCTCCGCTATCTGTCGGATGTCATGCCCAGCAACTGCTTTCTGCACATGTCCAGTCCGGCCGAGATCCGCAAGCTGGCCAGACAGGCCAACGTGATCATCGGAGCGGTGCTCATCCCGGGCACCAAGGCCCCCAGGCTGATCAGCAGAGATATGCTCCCGGAAATGATGAACGGCTCGGTTCTGGTTGACGTGGCTGTGGATCAGGGCGGCTGCTTCGAGACCTCGAGACCGACCACCCACTCCGACCCCATTTACACCATAGACGGCGTGGTCCATTACTGCGTGGCCAATATGCCGGGGGCCGTGGCCAAGACCTCCACCCTGGCCCTGACCAACGCCACCCTGCCCTATGCCCTTCAACTGGCGGACAAGGGCTGGAAAAAGGCAATGCAGGACAACAGGGACATCAGGTCCGGAGCCAACGTGATTGCCGGCCAGGTCACCTATCAGGGCGTATCCGAGGCCTTCAACCTCCCGCACACCCCTATTGAAACCCTTTTGCAATAAATGCGGGAACAAACCGGCCGTGCGAACCTGGTTCTCCGGGGTTGCTGGAATGACTGACTTTGTGCTATGAAATAACTTGCTTCAGGGGAAAGCGGCGGCTTCTTTCCCTCTTTTAGAAAAACGGGGGGTGGATCGATTATGTGATCGCGTGGACTCTAAATCCGCGTAGCCGGGTGCAACACCCGGACTCCCCGCCAAATTCAGATGTCAGCCCTGCTTCTGGCAGGCCTGACATATAATTAATTGATTTACCCGGAGATTGAATCAGGAGACGCAAAGGAGAGAATAGATGATAGACGAACAAACCCTGCAGGAAGCCAGAAAACTCATCGTGGAGCAAAAGAAGGACCAGGCCCTGGAACTGGCCGAAAAGGTCATTAAACAGGGCGGCGATCCCCTGGAATTGATGACCCGGGGGTTTATTCCCGGTATCAATGACGTGGGGGATCAATTCGGCCGGGGCACCCTGTTTTTGCCTGAACTGGTCCAGGCCGCCGGCGCAATGCAGGCGGTAACCGAGGTCGTCAATCAGGCCCTGGCCGGATCTGCCGAAGCAAAGGAAGAATCGCCTCCGGTGGTCATCGCCACGGTCAAAGGCGATGTTCACGACATTGGAAAATGCATCGTGGTCTCCCTGCTCCAGGCCAATGGATTCAAGGTCCACGACCTGGGCCGGGACGTGGCCACTGATACCATCGTGGAAAAGGCCCTGGAGCTGAATGCGAAAATCATCGGCACGAGCGCCCTCTTGACCACGACGATGTCCAGACAGAAAGACCTGGAAGACGCCTTAAAGAGTGCCGGGGCCAAGGACAGGATCCGGACCATAGTCGGCGGCGCCCCGGTAACCTCCCGCTGGGCCTCCCGGATCGGGGCCGACGCCTTTGCCGAGGACGCCTCGGACGGAGTGGTCAAGATGAAGGAGCTTCTCGATTCTTAGTGCGCTGATTCGTAAGGTCGAGGATGTATTCTTTATCAGTCCTCTAACCAAGGAGATGGGCTCTGGCTTTGTAAATCCGAAATCCGAATCTCTAATTTCGTATATTTCCGCAAAAAGGGTCTTTGTATGAAATACACTCACCGGCTCGCGGTCAGGTTTGCAGACACCGACGCCAATGGTCATGTGTTTTTCGCCAACTATCTGACCTACTTCGACCAGGCTTTAATCCATTATCTCAAGGAGATCGGCTACGGCTTTCAGCGCTTCACTGAACAAGGCCTGACCTTCTACTATGTCGAGGCCCTGACCCGGTTCAAAGCCGGGGCCGGGTTCGACCAACTCCTCGATATTTCTGCGGCCATCAGCCGTTTCGGCAGGACCAGTTTCACCGCGGAATTCGAGATTCACGAGGCAGCAGGCAACAGTTTCATCAACTCCGGCCATATCGTCTCTGTGATCGTTGACCAAACGACAGGCAATCCGGTCCCGATCCCGGAAGATTTCAAGACTGCGGTCAGGGCCTACGACGGCAGCTAGCCTTTTGTTGCATCAAGGGTCCGTCATTTATGTCCAAGTCAACCATCGCCGTGATCGGCGGCAAGCTCCAGGGAACCGAAGCCGCCTACCTGGCCCGGAAAGCCGGCCTGCGGGTGGTGCTGGTTGACGTCCGGTCCCGGGTCCCGGCCCGTGGGCTCTGTGATTCATTTGTTCAAGCCGACGTCCTTCAAAAGGGCTTTCTGAGCGATTTGAGCAGGGAGGCCGAGTTCATCATTCCGGCCCTGGAGAACGAGCAAACCCTGGACGGACTGCAGGAGGCGGCCGGAAACCTGGATTGCCCGATAGCCTTCGATTTCGAGGCCTATCAAACCACCTCTTCAAAAAAAGCCTCCAACAGACTCTTTGCTGCCCTCGACCTGCCCTATCCGGCTCCCTGGCCGGACTGCGGCTTCCCGGTTCTGGCCAAACCGGTTTCGGCCAGCGGCAGCAGCGGAGTCCGGATTTTCAAGACCAGACAAGAACTGGACAGGCGCTTTCACGCAGAGGCAGGTGAACAATGGGTCCTCCAGGAATACGTCCCGGGGCCATCCTATTCTCTGGAAGTCCTTGGCTGCAAAGGGAAATTCGTCTCCCTGGCGGTCACGGATCTGGATATGGACGAGCAGCACGACTGCTGCCGGGTGACTGCGCCCACACTACTCGATCCCGGGTTGACAGAGGCCTTCAGATCTGTCTCCGAAAAGATCGCAGCGGCCCTGGCCCTGACAGGCGTCATGGACGTGGAGGTGATCGCCGGACCGGCCGGGTTGCGGCTCCTGGAGATCGACGCCAGGCTGCCCAGTCAGACCCCGACCGCTGTCTACTGGTCCACCGGCGTGAACATGGTGGCCCTTCTGGCAGAAATCTATTGTTTCGAGAATCTGAAAACTCCTGATCTGAAAACGAAACAGGCCGTGGTCTACGAACATATTCTGGTCACCCCCCGGGGTCCTGAGACCAAAGGGGAACATATCATGTCCCAGGCCGGACAACTCAGCCTGATCCGGGACTTTTTCGGGACTGACGAGGCCATTACCGACTACGATTTGGGCAAAGACAACTGGGCCGCCACTCTGATCATCGCGGGCAAGGATCTGAGGGCGGCCCGGGCAAAAAGGGACAGAGTCCTGGAAAAGATAAGATTGTATACCGAAGAGTGAAGATTGCAAATTCAAGCATCATATTTTGCTGATCTTTGAATACAATTTTTCATTTTGCAGCAGGATACTGATCCAGTGACACATCCCTTGGACAAAGCCCGATGATTACTTCAGTTCATCAACCTTTAAGAAAGACAAGACTGGATCAGTATTATGACCAGGCTTGAAACAAAAGATATCAGAGACATCGGCCGGAATCTCGAAGCCTATGATGCCGAGCTCAGGAACAAATGCGGTCAGACGCTGCTCGGCCTGGCCTGTCACGCTATCGGGGCGGAGAAAGGGCTGATTCAGCAGCGGTTGGCTTCCCTGAGCGCTGCCGTGATCCCCATGACCTGCGGCCAGGGATCTCTGCCCGGTTTTTCAGAGGCAGTCGAGGCCATCGCGGCCCACTTGGGCTGCCGGGCATTGGTCACCGGCCTGAGCGATGTGGGCGGACTGGGTGAGGCCTTTGGCAACAAGAGCGATGTTCTGCTCCTGGCGGATGAGGACCGCTACCTGGCCCTTGGGATCGAAAAACGACTGACCGTGGACAACGACCGGGCCACTGCCCGGGGATTCGTCGCCGGTCTGGACCTCATGGCCAGGGGCGTGGCCGGGAAGAATTGTCTGGTCATCGGCTGCGGACCGGTAGGCCTGGAGGCCGCCGCAGCCCTGAACGAACGCGGGTCCCTGGTCACCTTGTTCGATCGCGACCAGGCAAAATTACTCCTGGGGCTGGAAGTCCTTCAAAAGACCTGTTCCCAAGCGATCCGCCCGGCCCCGGACCTGGAAACGGCCCTCGGGGAGAACCGGCTCATCTTTGAGGCCACCAATTCACCGGGAGTCATTCCTGCCAGGGCTGTCGGCCCGGAGACGTTCATCGCCGCACCCGGAATGCCCCTCGGCCTTGAAGCAGAAGGAGCCGACAGGGCCGGACCAAGGCTTCTGCACGACCCTTTGCAGATCGGAACCGCAACCATGCTGGTCACAATCGCCCATGAGCAAAAAAACACCTGATACGAGATACTACCGGAAAAGGGTCGAGCTCTTTAATCTCATTGATAAAATCAAGCTCTGGCCATCCAGGCAGGGTGTCCTGCACGGGATCAGATCGATAGAAAAGATAGGAGATCAGGCCTGGATCACCACCCACTGCAACCGGGTCTTTCTGATCAACAACTCCAGGAACAGCCGGGCCGCCCGCTGGCTCCGAAACAAATGGTTCCGCAAGCCCTGTCCGGAGTGCCGGGTCCCGGACTGGAAGCTGG
>JAIPDR010000188.1 GCA_021737615.1 Desulfohalobiaceae bacterium
CCTAGAGGCCGGGACCCCGGTGGACTCCACCTCGCTGTCGGCCACCTTCAGGGCCTGGTCCAGGATGTCTTTGGCCTTGTCGATCTCTTCTTCGGTGACGATCAAGGGCGGGGCGATGATCAGATTGTCGTACCAGGCGAACATGAACATTCCCTGTTTGAGGGCTTCAGCCGCAATCTTAGCGGTCATCAGGGGCTTGCCGCTGATCTTGTCCTCCTTTACATTGAAGGGCTCCCTGGTCTTGCGGTTCTTGACGATCTCCAGAGCCCAGAAATGGCCGATTCCGCGCACGTCACCCACGCATTCATGCTTGTCGGCCAGTTCGTAGAGCTTGGCCTGGAGGTGCCTGCTGGCCCTCTGGGGCAGGCCGCTGGCCATGACCCTTTTATATTCGGAGACCGCCGCCGGGATGGCCGACGAAGCCAGGGGGTGGTAGGCATAGGTGTGGCCGTGGCAGAAGAACTCGTCTTCAAAGAAGCCGGCCACCTTTTCCGAAGCTGCGGTGATGCCCACCGGGGTATAGGCGGCGCTGGCCCCCTTGGCCATGGTCAGGATGTCCGGGGTCACGTTCCAGTGCTCCATGGCAAAGGCCGGCCCTGTTCTGAACCAGCCGGTCATGATCTCGTCGAAAATGAGCAGGACCCCGTGCTTGTCGCAGATCTCCCTGACCAGGGGGAAGTATTCCGGAGGCGGCACCAGACGGCCGTTGGTCCCGACTATGGGTTCGACCACGATGGCCGCCACATTGCCTTCTTCCTTGATCATGTAATCCAGGTACCTGGCGCACTGGACATTGCAGGCCGGATATTCCAGGCCAAAGGGGCAGCGGTAGCAGTAGCAGTCCGGGGCGAAACGGACTCCTTCGATGGTGCAGCGGGCCTGTTCAGATGGCCAGCGCCTTGGATCTCCGGTCAGAGCCGCGCTGGATGGGGTCGAGCCGTGAAAGGAACGGTATCTGGAAATGGCTTTGTAGGCTGGAAACTTCGACTGCCTGGCCATTTTCAGGGCCGCCTCATTGGCCTCGGTCCCGCTGGTGGAGAAGAAAAACTTGCCCAGTGTCTGCGGCAGGACCGAACGGATGGCCTCAACCGCCTCCATGGCGGCTTCGGTCACAAAGGCCGGGGCCACGTAGGGCAGCTTCTCGGCCTGTTTGACAATGGCCTCGATCACGGTCTTGTTCTTGTGTCCCAGGTTGGAACAGATCAGTTGCGATGAGAAATCGAGATATGGTTTGCCCTTGTCGTCATAGATGTAGACCCCTTCCGCATCGCTGATCAGCATCGGGGTCTTCCAGGCCTTCTGCCTGTTCCAGGTCCCGAAGGTATGTGCGGTCAGCTGGCTGACTTTTTCCTCTGTGCTTTTCATTATTAAGGCTCCTTGGCTGTCAATCAGACAAATTCTTGTAACTTTTCCAGGTGTGCGCCGCGTTTTTTGGCAATCTGCTTCAAGCCGCGGGCCACTTCAGGTTGAGATTTGATCTGCTCGGCCGCTTTCAGGTAGAACCGCTTAGCCCTGTCTTCGCGGTTTCGGGCGTTTTCCAGGGCCGCGGGTTCATCCAGATCCCCGCCGTCTCTAAGGTCGATGCAGAATTCGGACCGGGTCAGGCCTTCCACAGGTTCCAGGATCATCTCGGTCACGTTTTCCCGGCGAATTCGCTGGATGGTTTTCTGATTCTTTTCCAGATCCTTGGTAAAGGATTCGAAGAGCGGGGTTTGGGTGGCACATTTCGGGTTGCCGGCCGCAGCCTGGTAAAACCCCCGGTCCTTTGTTTCAAGATCCTCGGCGTATTTCAAAATGCTTCCGAAATTGGTCAGAGGCATGTTGGTCTCCTCGTGCTCTGTGTAAATGCCATGAGCTTTTAGCTGTTTGCTATTAGCCTTTAGCCGTTAGCCTGAATAGGAGAGCAGAAGTAAATCAGGCTAATAGCTAAGAGCTAACGGCTATTCTTCACAGCCAGCGTTGGATAACGACTTTGGTGTCGGTGAAAAACTGGAAAATTTCCTGGCCGTGTCCCTTGATGTCCCCGAAAAAGGAATTGCCGGCTCCTCCGAAGGGGAAGAAGCTCATGGGCGCGGCAATACCGATGTTGATGCCGACCATGCTCGGTTTGACCCGGTACTTGAATTCCCGGGCCGTCTTGCCGCTACCGGTGTAGATGGAGGTGGCGTTGGCAAACTTCCTGGTGTTGACCAGATCGATGACCTCGTTTAGATCCTTGCAGCGGATTACGCTGACCACCGGCCCGAAGATTTCGTCGTGGGCAATGGACATGTCCGGGGTGACCTTGTCGAAAACCGTTGGCCCGACGAAATACCCGTTCGGGTAGCCCTCGACCTTGCAGCCGCGGCCGTCCAGGAGAAGCTCGGCCCCTTCGGCGATCCCCTTTTCAATGTAGTCCAGGACCCTTTTCTGGTGGGCCGCCCCGGCCACAGGACCCATCCCGGTGTCTTCGTTCAGGCCGTCGCCGACCTTGATGGCCCTGGCCGATTCCAGAAACTGCTGCACGATCTCGTCAGCCCTGTCCCCCACCGGTGCCAGGATTGCCCCGGCCAGGCAGCGCTGACCCGAACAGCCGAAGAACGAGGCCACAGCGTTCGGAATACAGGAGGTGCTCCCGGCATTCGGGGAACAGGTATCCGTATCCAGAGCGGCGTCAGGCATGACCGCCACCACGTTTTTGGCCCCGCCCAGGGCCTGGACCCGTTTACCGGTCTCCCCGCAGCGCTTATAGATATATTTGGCGGTCGGGGTCGAACCGACAAAGGAGATGCCTTCGATGTCAGGATGGTCGAGCAGGCCGTTGACCACGTCCTTCGAGCCGTGGACCATATTGACCACTCCTTCTGGAAAGCCGGCCTCTTCCATGATCTCGAAGATCTTGGTCTGGGTCATGGGCACCTGCTCTGACGGCTTGACCACATAGGTGTTGCCGCAGACCAGGGCGTAGGGCATGAACCACCAGGGGACCATGCCCGGGAAATTGAAGGGGACGATGGCCGCAAAGACCCCCATGGGCTGTCGATGGCCCAGACAGTCGATGCCCCTGGCGATGTCTTCCAGGGTGTATCCGGTCATGAGAGTGGTCACGCCGGTGGCGTGTTCCACATTCTCTATCATCCGCCTGACCTCGCCCCTGGCTTCATCGATGATCTTTCCCTGTTCAGTGGTCAGAACCCGGGCGATTTCTTCAAAATTGTCCTCAAAAGCCTCCTTCAGACGAAAGAGGTATCTGGCCCTGGTCAGAGGCGGAGTTTCCCGCCATTCCGGAAAGGCCTCCCTGGCGGCCTTGACCGCCAGATCGACATCGTCCCTGGTGCCGTAGCGGACTGTGGCTATCTTCTCCCCTTTGGCCGGATTCCAGACATCGCCGATGGTTTCGGATTTCGATCTGACCCATTCGCCGCCAATGTAATTGAGCATTTCTGGTTTTGGCATACATTATCCTCCTTGAGTTCACAGTGCAGAGTTTTTAAAGAAAGAAAAGTTATTCCTTCCATTGTCTTTCTCCAGCTTTACAAGCTGGGATTCCACATTCACGACATCGGTGTACATCTCCCTGGCAGCCCTTTCGGGATCCTTTTCCAGGATGGCCTGATAAATCTTCTCATGGGCCTCATGAATGGAGCGGCTGAAGGCCGCGTCGAGCTTGAGGGTGTCCTTGAAGTCCTTGAGCAGGCTCTCCACAAAATCGATCATCAGGACCAGAAGCGGGTTTCCTGTGCTTTGGGATATGATTCGGTGAAACTCCTGGCCTTTCAGGCTGATGTCCTGTCCCCTGGCCGTGCGATAGTGCTGCCTGGACCAGTCGATGATCGTTTTCAGCCTGGCCAGATCCTGGTCCGTCCTGTGCCGGGCGGCGTGGCTTGCGGCATGGGGTTCGATGATCTTTCTGACTTCGGTCAGGTTCTGGAGACTCAGCTCCCTGGAATACAGAAAGTTGGCCAGGTTTCTTTTGGTGAATTCAACGTCCACTTCTACCACAAAGGCGCCGCCGCCGCTGCCCTTGCGAATCTCCAGCAGTCCCATGTGCTCCAGAACCCGGAGCGATTCCCTGATGGTCTGTTTGCTGGTTTGAAACTGCTCGGTCAGTTCTTTTTCCGAAGGCAGTTTGTCTCCGGGGATCAGCTTGCCTTCCAGAATGGCCGAGCGGATCTGAGCGATAATGGTATCCGTGATTTTATCCGGCTTGTCTAGTTGGAACATGAATTGAGTCATAGGTTTTCCCGTTATGATGAGCAGTGATGCCGATCCGTCCAAGGGCACAGGCCGGATCTTACCGCGTCCGGCCCTATTTGTCAAAGAATATATAAATATTAGTATATATAGGTATTAGCCGTTGGCCTGTTTGCCGGTGTTTCCGAGAAAATTGTTTTCAATGGCCTTTATCCACTGGGGGGGATAGGGGAGCTTGAAAGCGGCGCAGTCTTTTTCCTTATGCCCGTTTACAAAGAAGACCTTGACCACTGATTGGTGCAGATTGACTCCTTTGTGGCTGCGGTCATGGTCAACATGGTAAATAGCCGAGCCCGGGATCTCCAGCTCGAGTCTTTTCAGCCTGCTGCGGTAAAAGAGACGGTCTTTCAAAAGGAGCAGAAACCCGCTGCTGCGTCTTGGAGAACCCGGTTCGGAAACAAGCCCGAAGTAATTGACCCCGAAGCTCATGGCCTTAATAGCCTTGGGATCGAAACGGGAGTTGATCCATTGTCGGTCCCGCCACCTGATCCAGGCGATATAGGCAATGATGCCGAAAAAGACAAGGGCGATAAGCAACCACTGCTGGTCAGCAAGAAAGTCCATAAGTACATCTCCTTTTCTTAGAATTCGAATAGGGCAGGGTTTTTACCCTGCCCTATTCGAATTCTGAGAGATAGAGGAGCAGTTTTTTCCTGGCCAGGTTGTGCCGGTAGCCGGTCCTGCTGCCCATTGCCCCCAGGATGGACTCGGCGATTTCCTGATCGGTCATGTTCTTGTGGCGCATCTTCCTGATTTTGTCCTGGTTGAGTTCGAGCAGATGCCTGAACCCTTCCCTGTCCCGGGAATAAAAGACTACAAATCCAAGTATAAAGACCAGTACTGAAGAAATCAGAGCGATATAGATATCGCTCCGGGGGTCGGGAAAGAGAGCCCGCAGGAAGCTCTCCGGGCTCCCGGCGTTTAACAGGGTGTAAAAAGCCAGAAAACCGATAGCGCTGATCAGGATATAAATAAAATTTTGTAAGGATTTCGACACTCTGTTTCCCTCAATACAGTGACCCCGGGTCTCAGCCGGAGATACTGTCACAATTTAATTTTAAGTTTATATCCAGTTTGTCCCCGGGGCGTTTCGCCCCGGGGACAAACTGGATTAGAGTTCCACAGGCCGCATTTCACCTTCCTTCATGCTTGCCCACTGGGCCTCAGCCTTTTCCCAGGCTTCATCCGAGGCCTGTTCTTCCCAGGCCTCCAGGCCCCGTTCGGCCCGGGTGGCGCCAGGAAGCAGGTTGTCCAGGAGAATCCCGACAATGGCCGTGACAGCCATGCCTGTGGTCAAGATGGCCTGGAAGATATTGCCGATCACTTCGAAGAAGCTTCCGGCCGAACTCCAGTCTATGGGTATAGCATCGGGCGAGAGCATAGGGTTGAACTGGTAGGGCACACTCAAGCCTGCAAAGAAGGACAGCCCGATGATGAACAGGTTCCGGGAATTGTTCATGTTCACCTGCTGCAGATTGGACAGTCCAACCGCGGCGATCATGCCGAAGAGCCCGACGAACATGGAGCCGACCACTGGTTTGGGCAGGGTGGACAGGGTTGCACCGAATTTGCCGATGATAGGAATGACCAGCATGACCAGGGCTCCGGCCCTGACGACCCTTCGGCTGGCGACTCTGGTCAGGCCGATGGATCCGATGTTCTCGGAATAGGTGGTTGTGCCGTTACAGGTCTGCATGATTCCGGCAATGAAGCAGCCGAGACCCTCTGCGCCCAGCCCTCTGGAGATCATCCGTTCGGTCGGTACCGGGGCTTCCGAAATACGGGCACAGGCATAGTAGTCTCCGATGGATTCGATCATCGAGGCCAGGTAGCCGGCCAGCATACCGAAGACCCCGGCCCAGACAGTAGAGCTGGCCAGGTTGGGGAAACCCCATTTAAAGGGTACCAGCGGTGTAAAGCTGATCCAGGGCGCGGCAAAGATCAGGTCGGGTGTCAGATAGGCCGCATTATCCGGAGGAATGATTCCGGTCAGCGTCCCCAGCAGTGAAATTATCCAGCCGGTCAGAATGGCCAGCAGGACCGGGAAAAGAAGGAATGCTTTTGATTTGTGGGAAAAGACCTGGGAGTAGAGGACCAGGGCCACGATGGTAATGATGGAGATGGTCCAGTTGGTGGCCATCCAGGGGGCCCCGATATTGAACAGGGCCAGGCCGATCATGGCAATGGTCGGTCCGATGACCACCGGGCTGATCAAGCGTTTCACGTACCCCAGGACCCCGGTGTAGCCGAGCACGATCTCCACCACCGAGGCGATCATGATCGCTGCGGCCACTTCCTGGATCTGGAGCTGCCAGAGGGGCATGTCCCCGGTGACTCCCTTGGCGGCAACCATGCCGATTATGGCAAAGGTGGGTCCGAGGAAAGAAAAGGTTCCGCCCTGAATAACCGGGAGCCGGTTGCCAAGAGGCGACTGCTGGATCAGAGTGCAAATGCCTGAAGTAAAAAAGATGGTTGAAATCAAGAGGGCCATCTGTTCCGCTGGGAGTTCCATGGCCCCGCCCACTATGAACGGGATGAGAACGGTCGCCCCGAACATGGTCAGGTACTGCTGAATGCCGAGCAAAACCGCAAGGGGCCATTTGGGTTTACTGCCGATTGGATAGACGATCCAGCCGCTGTGTTCCTTGGTTTGATTCTCGCTCATACGTACTCCTTCCTCCTTTGTTTCCCGGAAATGGGGGCAAATGGTTGATGTTGCGCTCCTCTCCGATATCGAGTTTGAGCAAGTTCAGGATAATGTTTTCAATTAAAATTTGGTCGTGGCATCTT
Organism: Desulfohalobiaceae bacterium; assembly: GCA_021737615.1. Taxonomy (GTDB): domain Bacteria; phylum Desulfobacterota; class Desulfovibrionia; order Desulfovibrionales; family Desulfothermaceae; genus JAABTT01. The sequence goes on from JAIPDR010000188.1 coordinate 7,024, forward strand.
TTCTAAACGGTCATGTTTGAGGTTATCCTGCTCAATCTCGGTTCTAAAAAATATTCACCTCCTCTTGTTGGTTTTCATTTATGGTTATTATGCCTTAATTCGAGTCTGGATCGTCTTCGATCCAGACTCGAATTAAGGCAGATGGCGGCAGATCTCGGTGTACATCTCCGGGCGTCTGTCCCGGAAGAACTGCCAGCCGTCCCTGACCTCCCGGATCTGTTCCAGATCAAGATCGGCGACCACCAGCTCGTCCTGGTCCTCGCTGCCTTTGGCCAGAAATTGTCCTTTGGGATCGACGAAATAGCTTGAACCGTAAAACCGTCCGAACTCCCAGGGTTTTTCCGTGCCGACCCGATTGTTGGCCCCGATGAAAACCCCGTTGGCCACGGCCTGGGCCGGCTGCTCCAGCTCCCACAGGTAATGGGATTTGCCCATGGTGGTCGCCGAGGGGTTGAACAGGATCTCAGCTCCTTTTAGAGCCAGAACCCTGGCGCATTCAGGGAAGTGCCGGTCATAGCAGATATAGATCCCGATGGTGGCGTAGGCGGTTTCAAAGACTGGAAAACCGAGATTGCCTGGTTTGAAGTAGAATTTCTCAAAGAAGCCGGGCCAGGTATGGGGGATTTGAATCTTCCTGAATTTTCCCAGATAGGTCCCGTCGGCGTCGATCACAGCGGCCGTGTTGTAGTAGACTCCGGCCTGGGCCTCCTCGTAGACCGGTATGATCATGACCATCTTGTACTTTTTGGCATATTCAGACAGACGCTCTGTTATGGGACCGGGCACCTTTTCCGCGACGCTGTACCACTTTGT
>JAIPDR010000189.1 GCA_021737615.1 Desulfohalobiaceae bacterium
GGGTGGCCAACCTGGCCTCACTTGAACTGCACGTACTCCAGTCCAGGAGCGTGGCTCCGGACCGGCCGACGGCAGTGGTCTTCGATCTTGACCCGGGTCCGCCGGCCGGCCTGATCGAAGCGGCCAAAGTCGGCCTGCTTCTGCAGCGCGTGCTGGCCGACATCGGTCTGGCCTCCTTTGCCAAGGTCTCAGGGGGAAAGGGATTGCATTGCTGCGTGCCCCTGAACACACCTTACGATTATACACAGAGCAAGGAGTTTGCGAAAACCGTGGCCAAGCGCATCGAAGCGCATTATCCCGAGCTGGTGACCAGCAGGATGAACAAAAAGTACCGGACCGGGAAGGTCTTCATCGACTGGAGCCAGAACGACGAACACAAGTCCACTGTGTGTGCGTATTCGCTGCGGGCAACCCCGAAACCTTACGTGGCCGCACCGGTATCCTGGGATGAGGTCGACTTGGCTGTGCAACACAACCAGGAAGACGCCCTGCGCTTTACCCCTGAACAGGTGATGGACAGGCTGGCCGGCTCAGGAGATCTTCTGGCCCCGGTTCTGTACCGCAGACAGCGGTTGCCGGGCCTGAAACCCAGAGAGATCGAGCCGGTAAGGGTTTTAAACTATTCGGAAGAGGCGGCATCGCATGCCGATATTGCGGGCGGTCTCGCTGAATATCGCGGCAAGCGCAGGTTCGAGGTCACTCCCGAGCCCGCGGGCACTGGAGGCAACCAGGACAAATGGCGGAGCAGCTTTGTCGTGCAGAAGCACTCCGCCGGCAGGCTTCATTACGATCTGAGGCTGGAATGCGACGGGGTGCTAAAATCCTGGGCCGTGCCCAAGGGTCCCAGCTTCGATCCGGGCCAAAGACGCCTGGCGGTTCGAACCGAGGATCATCCCCTGGCCTACGCCGGGTTCGAGGGGCGGATTCCGAAGGGTCAGTACGGAGCCGGACAGGTCATCGTCTGGGACAGAGGGGCTTACAGCCCGGCCGGTTCTCCGGATCCGGACGAGGCGAACGTTTCGCAGGCTCTCGAGGAAGGCAAGCTGGAAGTGACCCTCCAGGGGGCCAAGCTCCAGGGCGATTTCGTTCTGGTGCGTACCGGCCGTGACCAGCAGGGAAAGGAACAGTGGCTGCTGATCAAGAAAAAGGACGCGGTTGCCAACAGCCAGGTCGATCCATTGCAGGCCGAACCCTACTCGGTTCTCTCCGGCCTGTGGATCGAGGACCTGGAAGATGCATCAGGATCTTCTTGTGAAACTTCACCGTAAGGCATTGAAGTTTTGGACTCGATCAGACTGGCCGTTCCCGAGGCCAGAGGCGCCGCTCGTATGAAACTCCAAATTTTTCCTATCGGGGTCGCTATCGGTATCGGAATCGGAATCGAGATAGAGTATGTTTTGAATGAAGAATTCGATCCCGACCCGGATGTCTTTCTGCAGTTTCTTTATTGATCAGACCGGCAGTTATGAACTTCAACATCAGCTAACAGCATGATAGTATAAGTATTATTAATTTAAAGTGTTATATGTCAGGCCTGCCAGAGGCAGGGCTGACATATGAAGCGGTTTCCTGTGTCATTTTTTTGACGCAAGGATTTTGCTTTGAAAACATCAAGCTATCGAAAATTCGGCGCATTATCCTGCAGGGAGATTCGGCACAGAAATTGAATGCAGGGGATCCATGCGTCCCCGAAAACCAGATCAGGAAGAGCTTGAGGCCGAACTGAGAGAGCTGCGCCGGATAAACCGGGACCTCGAAGACCGTCTTTACAAAGTGTCCCAAGCATCGAAAGACAGGCCCCATCCCGCCAAAGCCCCACCCTTCGCCGATTTTAATCAGACTCTTGAACAATACTTCCAATTCCGGCAATTCGAGCGATTTTTTGAAGCCGCCGGACTGGGAATCTTTCACAGCTCAATGGAAGGCTCGATTATCAGGGTCAATCCGTCCCTGGCCGCCATGTTCGGGTACGGCTCACCTGGCGAGCTGCTCGATGATGTCGGGAATTCGGCACGGATCATGTATGCGGATCCAAAGCAACGAACCGAATTCCTGGAGCAGCTCAGGCAGGTCAAGGGGTCTTTCAAGATGGAGATGGCCTTCAGGCGCAGGGACCAGAGCGTCTTTCCCGGGATAATAACAGCCTGGAGCGTCAGGGACAAAAAAGGGTCCCCCGGGTATCTGGAAGGGTTTATAGAGGATATTACCAAACAGAAAGCCCTGGAAGAATCCCTGCGCCAGAGTGAGAAACTCGAGGCCATCGGCACCCTGACGAGTGGAATCGCCCACGATTTCAATAACATCCTGGCCGCAGTGGGCAATCTGGCCCTGTTGGTGCTTGAGGAACTCCCCCCGGGGGGACAGGCGGCCCGGGACCTCGAACAGATCGTCCGTTCCACTGACCAGGGCAAGGACCTTATCGCCAGTATCCTCTCCTTTTCCAGGAAAGACGAAATCCAACAGGAACCTCTGGTCTTCAGCACCGTGATTAAAGAGGTGGCCAAACTCCTCCAGGCCTCCCTGCCCTCGTCCGTGGCCCTGGACCTGGAAATCCGCGATCCGTCAGGTCTGGTGGAAGCAAAACCAGGGGATATCCAGAAGGTGATCATAAATCTCTGCACCAACGCCAGGGACGCCCTGGAGCCGGACGGGGGCAGGATCCGCATCATGGTCGACAATACAAAAATACGGGCCAAAGGCGGCCAAACACAGCTTGCCCTCGAACCTGGACAATACATTCACCTCAGGTCAGCACAAGGAACAGGTGCAGGGTAGGGGGAAGCCCTTTGCCTGTATTCAAAAATAAGATTTACGATAATGGATTCGAAAATTCTGATAGTGGATGATGACCAGGGCATGGGCTACATGCTGTCCCGTATTTGCCAAAAAAACGGTTACCCTGCGGATCAGGCCTTCTCCCTGGACCAGGGCCTGAAACAGGTGCGCAGCCGCGATTACGATCTCGTTCTTCTGGACATCTATCTGCCCGACGGTAACGGGCTCCAGGCCCTGGAGCAGTTCGTCGCCCTGGCCAATCAACCGGAAGTGATCATCATCACCGGGCTGGGTGACCCGGACGGAGCCGAACTGGCCATCAAGACCGGGGCCTGGGACTATATCCAGAAGACCCAATCCGTTAAGCAGATGCAACTGGTTATCGACCGGGCCCTGCGTTCCAGGCGGCGTGCAGCTGGAACCCGTCCGGTCCCCCTCAAAAGGAGGGATTTTGTGGGCAAGGGACAGGCCATGCTCCAGGTCTTGCAGACCATGACCCAGGCGGCCGCGAACAGGGCCAACGTACTCATTACTGGAGAGACCGGAACCGGGAAGGAGCGCGCCGCCAGGACCATTCACGAGAACAGCCCCTGGAGCGGGGGCGGGTTCGTGGTGGTGGACTGTGCCTCTTTGACTGAAAACCTGGCCGAAAGCACCCTTTTCGGCCACCTGAAAGGGGCCTATACCGGAGCCCACGAATCGAGGCAGGGACTGGTCAGCCTGGCCCACGACGGTGTCCTCTTCCTGGACGAGGTAGGTGAACTCAGCCCGCATCTCCAGAAAGTCCTGCTGCGGGTGCTCCAGGAAAAGGCCTTCCGGCCGGTTGGCTCCAACGGGGAACAAAGCAGCCGCTTCAAGCTGCTGGCCGCTACCCACCGCAATCTGCAGGAAATGGTCTCCCGGGGACACTTCCGTGAGGATCTCTATTACCGTCTGAAGTCCATCGTGGTCGAGATCCCTCCCTTACGTGAACACCTGGAGGACCTCAAGGGGCTGGTCCAGTATCATGTGACCCGTGTCTGCGAAATGGAACGTCAATCCGTTAAAGGCATCTCAGACGAAATCCTGGAGGTGCTGGCCCAATACCCGTGGCCCGGTAACGTCCGCGAACTGTTTCAGGTCCTGGAAAGCTCCCTGGCGGCTGCCGGCCGGGACCCGATGCTCTATCCCGAGCATCTGCCGCTTGAAATCCGGGCCCTGGTCACCAGAAAATCCGTGGAGAAAAATATTCCAAGCACAGCTGCCGGCTCGAAAACGATCCCGGGGGCCGGCCAGTTGCCCGACTGGAAAACCTATCGTGGGCAGATGCTTGCCAGGGCCGAGGAGACATATTTGAAAGCCCTCATGGCCAGGGCCAATGGCCAAAATAAAATCGCCTGCCAACTGTCCGGTCTTTCCAGAACCCGCCTCTACACCCTGCTCAAAGCCCACGGCCTGAAGTGAAAGCTCGGATGAAACTTCAGGTAAGTGTTTGATATTTTGAAATCGAAAAATTCTGATCGGCCCGCCCGCCAGCTGTCGCACTGAATCCCAAACTCCCCTCCCTGCCCCCTTCCGGCACTCAATGGCCCAAGGCCTTCGTTCTGCCTGAGTAAACAAAGATTGATTGCCGGATTTCCCCCATTTCGCGAGCCTAAGAAAACCTTGGAACCTCTAAGCGAGGTAGCGCAAGAGAACCCTGTTGCCCGCTTCGTAAAGAGAGTGCCAGTGACTCAAATTGAAGTTTCTTCCTCGATTGTTCCCTTTTAGTGAACAGTGTTTCGCCAAAGGGAACACTTGGCCCGAGCCTGCTTCCTGATGACAAGCCCTGATTTTTTGCAAGCAGCTTAAATAACTGGTTTCTAATTATCAGTCTTTTTGGCACAGGCTTTGCTAAAAGCAGTGAATGCATCGCAGGAGCCCATGATCAGTCTGTATTATTTTGAAGGAGGAAAGTAGATGTTTCGCAATCTCTCGTTAAAGGTCAAGCTCATTTCACTGTGTGTGGCCCTGGCCCTGATCCCGGTGATTATTTTGAGCGGCTTCGCCCTCTATAAGTTTCAGTCCTTTGGACAGGAGGCCATCAGCGTGGCCAGGAAAGGTCTGGAGGCCGAGGCCGAAAAGGGTCTGCAAGCCAGTCTGGCCGAGGCCAAAATGGAAGTCCAGGCCCTGGTCGATCGTTCAGAGCAGGTCTCCCGGACTTTGGCCGGATCGGTGAACCTGCAGAGCTATCTAAGTTCCAAGGCCGGCCGGAATGAAGAATTGAACAGGTTCAGCCGCCGCGAGGTAGCCCGGGTCGTCAACGGCCTCATCGCAGCTGCCGACAGTCAGCAGGCCCTGCTCGAAGAGATTTTCCCCGGGCAGGACACAGGCAGGTCCGGGGTCCGAGAACAGGCCAAGGCGACGATCATCGACCAGGTGGACCGGGTTGACATAGGCCAGGACGGATATGTCTTTATCCTCGATTCCCGCGGTGATACAGTAGCCCACCCCAACCCGGACAACATCGGCCAGAACGTGATCCGCGACCAGGGGATCGATTTATTCAAAGAGGTCCTGAATGAACACAGCCCCTCGCGGAATCAATTCTTGAATTATACCTGGAAAGGGCGGGACAAGTTCATCGCCTATCGCTTCTTTCCTGAATGGGACTGGATAATCTGCGCGAGCGGGTTTTGGGATGAGCTGACAGCGGAGGCTGCAACTTTTTCCAAAAAGAAGTTTCAGGAAGAGATGAGAGTTACGGCTGATTCCAGCAGCATCGAGCTAAAGGGGACCTCGGCTCCGCTCTTTCGATCCATCCGCTTTGTGAACCAGGAAGGCATCGAGGAACTCGGCCTGATCAACGGCAGGCTCGAAGAGGGCAATGTTTCGCATCAGGGAACCGACTGGTTTGAAAAGGCCTTAAACCTGAAAGCCGGAGAAATTTTTCACTCGGAGCTTTTTGTCTCCCCGGAGACATCCTCAGCCGAGATGGTCCTGGCCACGCCGGTCTATTCCCAGGGCCGGCCACAGGGGGTCCTGGCCGTGAATCTGGACTGGTCACTGGTCTGGGGACTGTTGTCCTCGTACACCTTCGGTGAAACGGGTTACGCTTCGGTAATCAACGACCAGGGACTGATAGTCTCCCACCCCAAATACACCCTTAAGGACGGTGTGGACCTGAGCAGCGACAGGCACGGCCGGCTGGCCGAGCTGGTGCAGGACGAGATGCTGCCTGGAAAGACCGGGATCGAGAGCTATAGCTTCGAGGGGGTGGAAAAGTACGCTGCCTTTAAACCCTTGCAGCTAGGCTCCTTGACCTTCCCGATTATGGCTACCAGCCCGGTGGATGAGTTTCTGGGGGCGGTCCAGATAATGAAGACCACAGCCGAAGAACTCATGCGATCCTCCATGACCGTCATTTTCATCGGTGCGGCGATTTTTGCGTTGGCCGGGGTCCTGATCGCCTTTGTCTTCAGCCGGTCCATTGCCAACGCCCTGAACAGGATCATCGCCGGACTCCAGTCCAGCTCCGAGCAGGTCACCTCGGCCTCGGCCCAGCTCTTCAGCACCAGCCAGCAGATGGCCGAAGGCTCCAGTCAACAGGCCTCGAACCTGGAGGAAACGTCTTCTTCTCTGGAAGAGATGTCTTCCCAGACCAAACAGAACGCGGACAACGCCTCCCAGGCTGAAAGGAGCATGCAGGAGGCCGGCCAGGTGGTCCACAACGGAGTCGAGGCCATGAAGCGTATGCTCGAGGCCATCAAGGACATCCAGAGTTCGTCCAACGAGACCTCCAAGATCATCAAGACCATCGACGACATCGCCTTCCAGACCAACCTCCTGGCCTTGAACGCGGCCGTGGAGGCGGCCCGGGCCGGAGAGGCGGGCAAGGGCTTCGCCGTGGTGGCCGAAGAGGTCCGCAACCTGGCCCAGCGTTCGGCCGAGGCGGCCAGAAACACGTCTGAACTCATAGAGCACTCCCAGTCATCCGCGGATAACGGGGTAACGGTGGCGGAAGACGTTTCCGGCAGCCTGGAACAGATCAAGGAGAGCGCGGAAAAGGTGTCGACTCTGGTGGCCGAGATAGCGGCCGCCTCCAACGAACAGGCCCAGGGCATATCTCAAGTCAACACCGCGGTCTCGGAAATGGACAAGGTGGTCCAGCAGAACGCGGCCGACTCCGAAGAATCGGCCAGCGCCTCTGAAGAGCTGTCCTCTCAGGCCCATGAGCTGAACGCCATGGTCGCGGAACTGATGGCCGTGGTCGGCGGGTCGGAAAACGGGAATGGCCGGATAAAAAGGCCGGCCCTGGCTCCGGGTTTCCGGCAGAGAAGCCAAAAGCAGCCGGGGAATAAAAAGCGAACGGCCCGCAGCAGGCAGACGAATCATTCCGGGGTCCAGAGCACCCGTCAACCGGAAAGAGGTCAGCGGCCGGCCGCTTCGGCAGAAGCCCCGGAACAGATGATCCCGTTGGACGAAAACGACTTCAACGATTTCTGATTGAAGGTCAAGTCGCAACAGACAACTCCTGAAACGGTTCCGGACCTGGGCCGGAACCGTTTCAGGGCCTTAACAGGAGTAAAAAACAGATGACCTCTGAACGAGAGCACGACCTGAGCGCTGATACAAAAACGGCAGCTGCACTGGCCGGAAAGTACCTGACCTTTCTTCTGGGTCAGGAAAGCTACGGCCTGGAGATCCTCAAGGTCCAGGAGATCATAGGGGTTCAGGAAATAACCAAAATTCCCAGGACCCCGGCTTACATCAAAGGAGTCATCAATCTGAGGGGCAAGGTGATTCCGGTGATAGATCTCCGGCTGAAATTCGACCTGGACGAACAGGAGATGACTCGCAAGACCTGCATCATCGTGGTTCAGGTCAATCGAGAGGATACGCGGCTTATCATGGGAATTATTGTGGATGAAGTCTCAGAGGTGATCGATATCGCCGAAAAACAGATTGAACCCACACCTTCCCTGGGAACCCGATTGGACAACGGGTTTGTCCTGGGCATGGCCAAGATCGAATCCGCCGTCAAAATGCTCCTCGATATCGATAAGGTCCTTTCCTCTGAGGAATACAGCGTC
>JAIPDR010000190.1 GCA_021737615.1 Desulfohalobiaceae bacterium
CAACAGAGGGCTGGTTTTTCAAAGGACCAAAGACCTCTTCCGGGCCAAAAGAGATTACGCCAGGGCCTGCGACCTGGGCCTTAAAACCGGCTGCCGCAATTTAGGCGGCCTGACCCGGGTTGAGCCGAGTGATTGAAAACCGGATCAAAGCGGCCAGGGGGGAACTGGAAGCGGATCTTCTGGTCAAAAACTGCCGCCTGGTCAACGTCCTTTCCGGCCGCATTCATCAGGCCGACCTGGCGGTCTATGACGGGGTATTCCTGGGCTGCGGCGACTACCGGGCCCGGGAGGTCCTGGAGGCCGGGAACAGGTACCTCTGCCCGGGTTTCATCGAAGGACACATCCATCTGGAATCCAGCCTGCTCTCTCCGGTGGAATTCGCCAGAATCGCCGCCCGCCGCGGTACAGCCGCCGTGATCTGCGATCCCCATGAAATCTGCAATTGCCTCGGACCCAAGGGCTTGCACTATATGCTCTCCGCGACTGAGGATCTGCCCCTGGCCGTCTACTGCCTTCTGCCCTCCTGCGTTCCGGCCACCCCCCTGGAAACCGCGGGCGGCCGGCTCGATGCAGTCGATATCGAGCGTTTGTCTCGGCAATATCCCAAACGCATCCTCGGGCTGGGCGAAATGATGAACGTCCCCGGAGTCCTGTCCCTCGATCCCGGGGTCCTGGCCAAGCTGAATCTCTTTCAAGGCAGTGTCATCGACGGGCATTGCCCCGGACTTTCCGGAAAAGATCTGAACGCCTACATCCTGGCCGGTCCCGGAAGCGAGCACGAAGCCGTATCCGCAGCCGAGGCCCGGGAAAAGCTCGAAAAAGGCATGCACCTCATGATCCGCGAGGGCAGCTCCGCCCGGAACCTCCTCGACCTCCTGCCGCTGGTCAACGACCTGAACTCCTGCAACGTTTCCCTGGTCACCGACGACCGCCATCCGCACGATCTACTGGACAAGGGCCATCTTGATCACACCCTGCGCCTGGCTCTAGCCGCCGGTCTGGATCCTGTCCGGGCCGTGCAGATGGTCTCCATCAACACGGCCAGGTATTTCGGGCTGAAGGGGGTCGGAGCCGTGGCCCCGGGGTATCGGGCCGACTTTATCCTGCTAAACGATCTCGAAACCGTGAACATCGAAGCGGTCTATCTCAAGGGCGAGAAGGTCCGGGATCAGGATTTTATTGCACCTGGACACCTTCTGCCTGGAACGGGCTTGAACCTGGGCCGGGTCAGCGGACAGACCTTCTGCATTGATTCTCCGGGTCAGGGGGCCGGGGCCAGGGCCCTGGAAGTGATTCCGGGGCAGATCCTGACCGGATCCAGGACCGTCACCCCGGGGTATGCCTCTGGTCTGGCCCTGGCCGATCCGGAACAGGACCTGGCCAAGCTGGCGGTCCTGGAGCGGCATCAGGGCACCGGAAACGCGGGGCTCGGGTTTGTCGTCGGGCTGGGGCTGCGAACAGGGGCCATCGCCTCGACCGTGGCCCATGACTCGCACAACCTGATCCTGGCCGGGATGAACGATGCCGACATGGCTGTTGCCACCAAAGCGGTCAAGGACATGCAGGGCGGCTTTGTCGTCGTGGACAACGCTGAGATCCTGGCCTCGCTCCCCCTGCCCATCGCCGGCCTCATGAGTCCCCTCGGGATCGAGGATGTGGTCAGGGGCTTGAACGATCTGAACGAGGCAGCCGCAAGTCTCGGCTGCCGCAAAGACATCAATCCCTTTATGCTCCTCTCCTTTCTAGCCCTGCCGGTCATCCCCAAGCTGCGCCTGACGGACAAAGGCCTGGTGGATGTCGGGAGGTTCGCTTTCGTCCCGCTCTGGATCGGCCCGGAGGACCGAACCTGAGGAATTACTGCTTTTTTTTCGCTTTACATCCCGGCTAAAACAGGTAAGGATTTTCAGCTCCTTTGCGCCCCTTAAACCACATCTCAAGCAATCGTATCATGCAGCATCGCGGACACAGCATTTCTCCTTCCCTGGCCGGGGCCTGCCTGGCCGTCCTGGCCGCCTTTCTCTTTTCCATCCTGAATGTCGTCATCCGCTTCTCCGAACCATATCTCACGGTCTGGCACATGATGTTCGGCCGCAGTGTCTTCGGCCTGGCCTTCCTGCTCCTGGCGGCCAGGGCCTGGAGGCTGAACCTCCTGGGTCGGAAGCGGGGCATCCTGCTGCTTCTGGGACTAAGCGGGACTGGCGGAATCCTCTGCCTGACCCTGGCCCTGCTGCAGATCCCCCTTTTCCAGGCCCTGATCCTCTTCTACACCTACCCGGCCGTGGCCGCCCTTTTGACTCCGCTTTTGACAAGGGACCGCATTCACCTCCGCGACTGGACCTGCATCGGACTGGCCTTCTTAGGGACGGTGCTCATCCTCTGGTCCGGTCAAAGCAGGCAGCTGAACCTGAGTCTCGGACACCTGGCGGCCATCGGGGCCTCGACCGGGCTCGGGCTGACCATGACCCTCACCCGCAGGGTCAGTCCGGTGAACAACGCCCTGACCCCCATCTTCTATATCTCGGCTGTGGGCACAATCGCCTGTTTCTTCCCCCTTTTCCATTCTGAAGTGGCCTTCCTGGTCCAGGTACAGGGGATGTGGTGGCTAGGAGCCATCGGACTCCTGGCGGTCTTTGCCCACATCGCCACCAATCAGGCCCTGTCCTACGCGCCCTCGCCCAGAGTGGGGATCATCAGCATGCTCGAAGTCCCCCTGGGCGCGGTCTACGGCTATATCCTCTTCACGGAAACCCTGGGCTGGTCCACCCTCTTCGGCGGAGCCCTGGTCATCGCCTCGGGCATCGGCCTCATCCGCTCCTCGGCTGGAGAATCCTGAGAGGCTCTACTTTAGCGAAAAGATAAAGATGCCCCGCGCCTGATTTCCCTGTATCACCTTCCGCAGGAACCCCAGTTTAAAAACCTCCAAGGAGGATGCCCGGGTATTTCACTGGGCGTGCCGGACAGGCCGACCCGCCTGGGTCAAGGATTATGCCTAATAGAAGCCTAGTGAGGTCAGTCCTCCTTTTTCTCCTCGACAGGCTCCATGTGCCCCATACTTCTTCCAACCGCCCGGTTTGATTACGATGAAACCCTGATTTTCAGAGCGCTCAGGAAGAGCCGCCGCGGTTTATCAGCTTTCCAAATCAACCATCACTCCGACACTCGAAGACCCTTGCATGTCACTTTAAACTCATAGCCGAACCGTAAATGTAAAAATAAATAGGTATTGCTTTGCCTTTCAATTTTTTTTAGGTTGGAAATGAAATGCAAATGTATGTACTGACAAAACGAGTCTGTCTGCTCCTGATCTTTGCTGCTCTCTGCTCCGGTTCATTCGCCCGAGCCGCCGAAAAAAAAATCCTGTACATCGGTTCCTACCATCAGGGCTATGACTGGAGTGACGGCATCACGGCCGGGGTCGTCTCTGTGCTCAAACATAGCGATGCGGAACTTAAAATCCACCGCATGGATACCAAGCGTCACCGCAGCGAGTCATTTAAAAAGCAGGCAGCCTTGAAAGCCAAAAACATCATCACGGCCTACCAGCCGGATGTGGTCATCGCCTCCGACGACAATACCGCCAAATATTTGATCAAGCCATATTTTCGCAACTGCTCCCTGCCGTTTGTCTTTTGCGGCATCAACTGGGACGCCTCGGTCTACGGACTGCCCTGTACGAATGTGACCGGAATGATCGAGGTTGCGCCTGTGCCCCAGCTGATCGACTACCTCCAGCGCTATGCCCGGGGCGGTCGCATCGGTTTTTTGGCCCCCAGTCTCTTATCCGCTCAAAAAGAAGTGGATCAATACCGCCAGACATTCGGCATTGACGTGCAGCCGGTCTTTGCAAAAGACCTCCAGTCCTGGAAACAGGCCTTCCTCGACTTTCAGGATGAGGTCGACATGTTGATCATCGACAGCAACGGGGGACTCTACCAGGAGCACCAGGAGGATTTGATCGCCTTCGTGGAAAAGCATTCCCGGATCCCATCCGGAACCATCCTGGATTTCATGGCTCCCTACGCCCTGATCACTTTTGCCAAGGTTGCAGAAGAACAGGGGGCCTGGGCGGCCGAGGCCGCAATGCGCATCCTCCGGGGAGTATCCCCGCAGGATATCCCGGTCAGCAGAAACCGCGACGGCTCCCTCATCGTCAATGCCAGGATTGCACAGGCCTCTTCCATTGAGATATCATACAGCGTCTTGAAATCCGCAACACGCATTATCGAATAGACAAGTATGCCAAGAGGCTTGGGGGATCACATGCATTTACAGCTCCGGACAAAATTTGTGATTCCAATCATCATCCTTTTTTTGATCGGCATTTTTCTCTCGTCGTACATCACCGTTCATACCTCGATAAGTGTCCTGAAATCAGTCAGCTATGAACAGATTGAGCAGACCGCCGAGACTATTGCCACCAATCTCTCGGAATGGATCAAACGAAACAAGATGGACTTCAGCCGTTGGGCCCAGGATGATATCTTTCTGGATGCCATTCCCCCGACCTTTCTGGGCAAGGCGGCGCGCCGGGCGGCCAACCCTATGCTTGAGAAATTTTTGAAAAAATATCAGTTTTATGAATCGATTCTGCTCTGTTCAGGAAAGGGCGAGGTCATCGTGGCTTCCCATAAGTTCTTCATCGGCAATCGCATTTCCAGTATAAACCAGTATCTTCAAACCATCTCCCAGAAAACGATCTTCGTTTCAGGGATCCGGCCCAGCAGAGTCACCGGCGAACCGGTCTTCACCATTGCCGCACCTGTCGGCCCCTTTCAAGCGCCGCAAGGGGTGTTGGTCGGAACCGTCAAATTGGACTATTTCACCGCAAACTACCTTGAAGATCTCAAGTTTGGAAAGACCGGGTACGCCTTCATGGTGGATCAGACAGGTGTGGTGGTGGCCCACCCGGACAAGCACCGCCTGTTTACAGAGGCTCCCGGATGGGTGCTGGAGACGGACGCTCCTGATGTCTCTGATCATTCCGGGCTGCTGGACAAAGAGCGCATCGAGGTGGTCAGTGCCGGCCGGGAACTTGGCCTGAAGATCTGCATCACCGCTTTTGTCGAGGAAATCCTGGCCCCGGTCAAAATCATCCGGCAGCGGGTGACCATCTTGACCCTGATCGTCTCTGTTCTGGTTGTGAGCCTGGTGGCCTGGATCGTCACCCGATTCGTGACCACTCCTATCCGTACCTTTGTCCAGAGCATGAAAACTGTGGCTGCCGGAGACCTGGACAAAAAGATCCGGCTGGAGACTGCCGATGAATTTTCGAGTATGGCCGGCTCATTTAATGAAATGGCTGCCGCCCTGAAAGAAAGCAAGCACAAGCTGAAGCAAACCTATGAGCAGCTTGTGCGGAAAGAACGAATGGCGGCTTTGGGTGAACTGACGGCCCGTATCGCCCACGGGATCAAAAATCCGCTGGGGATTATCAAAGGCTCCGCTCAGATCCTGGTGGATGACTCAGAAGAGCCCGAGGTCAAAAACGAAGTCGCAAGATATGTCATTGAAGAAGTCGACCATTTGAGCATCAGGATCGAGGAACTTTTACACTATGCCAAACCCATGCCCTTGAACCTGGAACCCGTCGACCTGAACCAAATCCTCGAAGAACGTATTCAATTCTGGGAATCCCAGAGTGCAGAATTGAAAAAGGTCAATGTCCTTCGCAAGCTGGATCTTGGTCTGCCGCCCCTGCAATTGGACAAACGGCTCATCAGGCAACTGATTATGAACATGGTGATCAATGCCTGTGAAGCCATGCCTGAGGGGGGGAGTCTGATCATTCAGACCCAGGCTCCGGGTCAAACCAAGGAAAGGCATGACAAAAATGCCGGCTCCAAAGGAGTGTTGTTGAGCTTTGAAGACCAAGGCAGCGGCATTTCCCCCGACCACCTCCAGAAAATCTTCGATCCCTTTTTCACCACCAAAGAGCGCGGGACCGGTCTCGGGCTCTCTGAGGTCTACCGGATTGTGGAAAAACATCAGGCTGAGATATGGGTGAAAAGCTCCGGCAACAAAGGCGCATGTTTCCTGATACGTTTTTCTTTAGCAAGCAAAACAGGAGAAGACAATGTCCGCCAATAAAATCCTGATAGCTGACGATGAAGCCAAGATGCGTAGAATTCTTCAACTCATCCTGAAAAAAGACGAGTATGAAATTGATCTGGCCAAAGACGGCTCCGAGGCCTGGCGCTTGTGTCAGGAAAAAACGTATCATCTGCTCATCATTGATCTCAAAATGCCCGGCCTCGACGGATTGAGCCTTTTGGAGCGTATCGGCTCGCACTTTACCAATCTGCCGGTCATGGTCGTCACCGCCTATGGGAGCATTGAATCCGCCGTCACCGCCATGAAAAACGGGGCTTTTGATTACATTACCAAGCCCTTTGACAAAGAGGAGATCAGGATTTCGGTTTCCAAGGCCTTGCAGTTCAATGCCTTAAAAGACGAAAACCGCAATTTGCGCAGGTTTGTCAGTGATCGGTATGACTTCCAAAACCTGATCGGTGATTCAGAGATGATCCAGACTGTCCGGGAATTAGCGGCAAAAGTATCCCCAACCCAATCTACGGTTTTGATCCAGGGAGAAAGCGGGACCGGGAAAGAGCTCCTGGCCAGGATCATCCATTCAAACAGCACCAGATGGAATCATCCCTTTATTGCCTTCAACTGCGCCGCCCTGCCCGAACATTTGATCGAAAGCGAGCTCTTTGGCTATGAAAAAGGGGCCTTTACCGGAGCAATCAGGCAGAAACCGGGCCGTTTCGAACTGGCAGATAACGGCACCCTTTTTTTCGATGAAATCGGTGAGATGCATCCCGAACTCCAAACCAAGATGCTCCGGGTCCTCCAGGAAAAATGTCTGGAGCGCCTCGGAGGCACGAAGTCCCTTCAGGTCGATGTCAGACTCATCGCAGCCACAAACAGTGACCTAAAGACTAAAGTGGAAACAGGCCAATTCCGGGCCGATCTGTATTACCGCCTGAACATATTCCCCATTCAGATCCCCCCGGTTCGAAAGCACAAGGAGGACCTGCCGCAACTCATCCGGCATTCGCTTGCCAAACTCTCGCTGAACATCGGCAAACCGGTCCAGCGTATCTCAGAGAAGGCCATGGCGGTACTGGAAAACTATGATTGGCCGGGAAACGTCAGAGAAATTCAGAACTGCCTGGAACGGGCCATGATCCTGTGCAACGGAAAAGAAATCACCCCCGAAGATCTGCTGCTTGACCAGAGCCCGGTCCGTCAGGGCCAGGACACGTTTTTTTCAGACTTCGAAATCCCCCAGTCTGGCGTTTCCCTGGAAGATATTGAAAAAAAGCTGATCCTGAAAGCCTTGGAAAAGACCGACTACAACCAGTCCCGGGCTGCCAAACTCCTGGATATCACCCGCAACACCCTTCGTTACCGCTTGGAAAAACACGACATCCCCATTTTATATTGATATGCACCACCTGGTGGTGCATATCCACCAGGTTCCGGTGGTCCCAAGTTCAGCCAACCTACATTTTTCATGATAACAGTGTGGTTATGATCCTAAAAGTTGTGGCACATCATTTGCTAAAAGATCAGGAAATGAGCACCGCCAGTCGGCATCTGGAAAAGAAACCACTGTGCTCTTGCCCGAAGAGGACCCTGAATCTTTGAATCATGGGAGGTTACTATGAACAGAAAGAAGAAAAAGATCTTGCTATCGGTTTTGGCGTCGTTTTTTATTTGCACTTTTCTTCTGGCCGGTTCCACCTTCGTTTTTGCTGCGGACAAGATCGTCTGGAAGTCCTCGGGAC
>JAIPDR010000191.1 GCA_021737615.1 Desulfohalobiaceae bacterium
TACGAAATTGTGGATGACATTGCTTACGCTGTAGCCGTTTTGCCAATTCGCCGCAATCCTGAATGGATCAAGAAAAAAATGAAAGACAGGGGTTAATAAGAGCAGAAAGATGGACCGGTCGCACGGAGCTGTTCCTTGAGGCCACGAGCCGTGCATGCATGGTAGCCATAGATATATTGCGCCAAGCTTTTCCCGGTTACTTATGCTCGGTGTAACCAGCCTACGGCTCCTCCAGTAAGATTTTGTTGAAACTGGAGAATCTCAAAAATATTCATCACAGGACAGATCAAGACTCCATTCCCTGTTGCTACTAAAACTGCTCACACCAATCCCAAAATGATCACCCTTAATGTCACCCAACTTACCAGAATGCATTCTTTAAAAGCCAAGAAAAGGGCTTGATCGTTTACACCCTGGACTCCAGAGACCGGATAAACCCTTCCAAGTTGTTATTATCACCTTCCCGGTAATCCTCTGGATAGAGGAGCTGGCGCATGAAAAAGGGGCTGTTCAGCCTCAGGGCCATGTCCGCCCGTTGGGCGAACATCCTCAAACCATCCGCCACTTCCTTCTGCAGCCCGGGATCGAGGTCCTGGAGAAACGGTCTGGCTTTCTCCGGAAGGTCGGCCAGGATCTCGGCCTTCTCCAGAAGCTGATCCCGATATCGGTCCGGGTCCTGTTCCTTGTGCAGAACCCGGTCGGCTTCACTTTCGAGTTGTCTGATGGATTCGGCCTGCTGGTGCAGTAAAGAGATGAGCCTGTGCATGGTAATTTGCTTCCTGTTTAGATCTATGAGTTGAGCTTTCAGGCAGGTTTTGAGCGCCGATGAAGGCCGCGAGCAAAAAGCCCAGGCGACGATCATGGCCGAAGGCTCTTTGCAGCAGAAAATGAAGAATACTCAGTGGTGGATGTCAACAACAACCCGGGGCGGATCATCCAGGGTCAGCACCCGATACCTGTTCGGCTCAGCAACCGCTGCCACCCAGACCACCCTGTTTTCGAAATCGCAGGTGGCCACCAGCCTTTGGACAACTGGGAGCCGCAGATACATGTCTCGGTCGGCAACTGTCGTCATGGACTGGTGGTGCATCCTGGCCGGGGTGAACTTCATCTCCAGCCATCCGTCGCCGGGCAGATAAAGCGCCTTGCCCGACCCGCATTGTCGAACCGGTTCATCGATGTATTCCAGATGCAGACCGGGTATGCCCGGCTCTGAAAATTCGAAGACGATCCGGTCGTACCCTGCATGCCCGGCTGCCCGCACGTTGCTCAGCAGAGAAAATCTGCTCTGCGGGAGACCGGAGCTTCTGGAGACGATGCCGGCCGTCCAGCCCGCAACGACTTCGGGGGCTTGTCCGGTGGCGGCCGGAGGGCTGACGTCCGAAGGCGCATCATGATTCTCTTTCGAGGTGCAGGCCGGTAGCAAGGCGAGGCACAGGCAAACAGACAGCACTGTTAACAATCTTAGATTATATTGAGATCCCATGCGGACATATCAGCCTTGTCAATTTGTTTCAAGCTGTACCAGTGACTTATCCCTGAATCTCTGCAATTAAAAACAAGAAAGTGTGTTGCCCCGAAGGAGCTGAAGCCCTAAATCAGAGGGCTATTTTCTTTTTCTTAACCGTGAACCTGGAACTTTTAGGTTGCGGGCGAAGCCCGCTTTAGCTATTAGCCCTTAGCCATCAGCAAATTCATGAGAGTATAAATTACTATCATCAAGGATGTAAGGCAGCAAATGTTCAAATGTTTGGAGACACGATTTCTGGCTAACTGCTGATTGCTAAGGGCTAACCGCTTAGGTTCATGTGTTTCAAGCAGCACGCTCCAGCTTGTTCACTTTTTGGCCGAGTGTCAAACCAAACCAGCTGCAGACCCAAAAAAACCCATTCGACGGTTGTTCATTTTTCTGCTACAGCTTTCTCTGCCGCGGGATTTGACTGATGCAGAGAAACAAGGAGTTTTGGGCTTGAATTGCGAAGCTGGCCAGACCATCATCGAGAACGTCTCCCGGGTGTTTGTGGGCAGGCAATCCTGTCTTGAGCTCATCCTGACAGGACTGCTGGCGGAAGGCCATGTACTCATAGAAGACGTGCCCGGGCTTGGCAAGACCCTGCTCGCAAAATCTCTGGCCCGAAGCATAGGCGGCACCTTCAAGCGGGTGCAGTTCACCCCGGATCTTCTTCCAGCGGACATCACCGGCTTCAATGTCTTTGATCAGCCATCCGGGCGCTTCGTGTTTCATTGCGGACCGGTCATGACCAATGTCCTCCTGGCCGATGAGATCAACCGCACGATCCCCAGAACGCAGGCCAGTCTCCTGGAGTCCATGCAGGAACGTCAGGTGACTGTGGACGGCACCACCTACTCCCTCGAAGCCCCCTTTTTCGTGATGGCCACCCAGAACCCCATTGAGCTGGAAGGGACCTTCCCCCTACCCGAAGCCCAGCTCGACCGTTTTCTGCTCAAAATCAAGATCGGGTATCCCGACCGGGATCAGGAGATCGCCATTCTGGATCGATTCCAGGAAAACGATCCCCTGGAGGACCTGCAGCCGGTAACCAGTCCCGCTCAGGTCAGATCGCTCCAGATTCAGCGGCAACGGGTGCGCCTCTCCTCCAGCCTGAAAGGGTACATCATTGATCTGGTCGCAGCAACCCGAAACCACCCTGCCCTGCGCTACGGCGCAAGCCCCCGGGGTTCACTGGCCCTTCTGCGGACCTGCCAGGCCTTTGCCCTGCTCCAAGGCAGGGACTATGTCCTGCCAGACGACGTCAAAGCCCTGGCCATTCCGGTCCTGGCCCACCGCTTGATCCTGACCGAGGAGGCACTGCTGACCGGGACGACCTCGGATCTGGTCCTGCAGGACATTCTGTCTCGGGTGCTTCTGGAAGCACCGGATGGGTCCCGGATATGAGCGCAGAACAGGAGCGAATCCCCTCAGTCTTCAGCGTTTCCCTGATCCAGGGCCTGGCCGCGATCGTGCTCTTTATCGCCCTGGTTCAGCATCACCTGGAGCTCACCCTGCTCACGACTTTGATCCTGACCCTGACTCTCGGGGCCCGGCTCTGGGCCCGCTGCAGTTCCAGGGCTCTGATCTGCCGGACCTCGGTGGACAAGACCCGGGTCTTTCCCGGTGACCGGCTGAATCTGGATATGGAGATGGAAAACAACAAGCTTTTGCCGGTGCGGCTGCACCTGGACCTGGCTGTGGATCCCCGCCTCCTCCCCCTGGACCGGGAATCCGCCGCGTCTTTTGAATTCCGTCTTTTCTGGTTTCAGCGGGCCCGCTTCCGGCAGGCCTTGACCGCCGGCCCCAGGGGGGTCTACCGGGCCGGAACAGCCGGGCTCAGGGTGAGTGATCTGTTCGGTTTCTATCCGCATTCGCAGGCCACAACGAACGAGTCATGCGAGATCATCGTCTATCCCCGCCTCGCTCCGTTGCAGCCAGGCCCCCTTCCCAGACGGGAACTGTTCGGGAAGCCCGGGGGGATGAGTCCGGTCACAGATCCGGTCTTTCTGCTGGGGACCAGGGAGTACCAGCCGGGAGGGCCCTCCCGTTTCATCCACTGGAAGGCCAGCGCCCGCCACGGCCGACTGCAGGAGAAGATCTTCGAACCCTCCCATGCCGAAACTATCCTCATCGGACTGGAAGCCAGCGGGTTTTGGGAAGCGGACAGGGTTGAGGCTTTCGAGCAGGCCCTGGAGACAGCCGCCGCACTGGCAGTGCGTCTGGACCGGGAGGGTGCGAGGCTGGGACTGCTCACCAATGCCATCCTGGTGGGCGGTCAAACCAAAGTGGTGCCCCTGGGACGGCACCCCCTCAGGCTGCAGTCTGTTTTGGAGGTCCTGGCCCGGGCCGAGATGAAACCTGAGCAGGAGTTGATCCAGCTGATCCGGACCTGCCGCACGCTCTCCCGGAACATGGCCTGCCTGTGCTTTAGCCATTCGCTTGATGAGCGAACCAGAGCCCTGGACCATCACCTCTTCCGGCGCAACATCCCCGGTGTCTTCGTGACCTGCACCCAAAAAAGCGATGATTTAACAGCGGAGACCTCCCTCCGGGGCAAGGTCCTGCCTCTGGAATCGATCCGCCTCGACCGGGAGGCTCAGGGATGACCCAAGGCAGCCACCCCCTTCTCTTTGTCGCTTCCTCCGGCCTGCTCCTGAGCTGGCTCCTGGTTCTGCCCAACTTTCTGGCTCTGTGCATCTTCGGGCATAGCCTTCCCCCTGCAGAAGCCCTGGCAATTTTCGGACTGGCCTTTGGCGTCAGCTGGATGGCTGGAACAGGACATCTGCGGATCATCTGGAGACTCTGGCTGCACCTGGCCGGATTCACCCTGGCCTTCACGCGCCTGCTCTATCTGTTTTTTCAACCCGCCGGCTCGTTTTTCGACCCGAACTGGCCCATCGTGTTTTTCAGCGCCTCGCACGGTGTGCCGGAATGGGGCAGCATCATCCTGATCGGATTCTGGACCGCTCTTTTCTGGGGAGGGGGCATTGTCCTTGCCCGTCGCCCCGCAGCCTTTGCGACCATTAGAAACTGGTTTGACACCGGGCTGGGAGTCTTCTGCCTCCTCTTCCTGGTCAAATTTCTGGTCTTCCAAAAGGGCGGGAGTCTGCCCGGGGAAAAGACCTCCCTGATCCTGCTCGTTCTGTTCCTCGTCTGCTCCATGATCGCCTTCGCCCTGTCCCAGGAAGAGGGACCCGTCAAAAAGGAGCTTCTGAGCCCATACCGGGGGACCGTGGTCACTCTCGGCTTTGCGGCGGTGGTTCTGCTCGTGGGATTGGGTCTGGTGCTTGTCTTCCTGCCCTGGCTGACCGCTTGTGCCGATTTCGGCCTGCAAGGGCTTCAAACCCTCCTGCGGCCGCTTGTCCCGGTGATCCTGGCCGTGCTGCGCTTTGTCTACGGCCCCAGAAATCTGGACAGAGAGGCGACCGCCTCTTCGCCCGGCCCCGGGGAAACAGCTCAGGTTCCGTCCCTCCCTGAAACAAGCGGGTGGCTGGACCTCATGTTCATGATCCTGGGGGGGATGCTTTTTCTCTTCCTTGGCCTCCTTCTGCTGCTCTGTGCAGGCCTGGCGGCCCGCTGCCTCTGGAGATGGCTCCTGTCCAAACCACCGGCCGCCCAAACCAACCGGCCGGAGCTTCGCTTCCTGCTGAACTGGCTGCACTGGCTTGCCCGAATCCTGGATCGATGCCGGAACCGATTCGGCCTGGTTCGAAACAGAAGAGACGGGGCTGTTGTCCTCTATGCCGCCCTCCTTAGGTGGGGCAAGCGCAGCGGGCTGAGACGGGACCAAACCGAAACCCCGACCGAATACGGCGAACGCCTGGCCGGGCATTTCCCGGACCGGGCCGCGGATTTCAGGACCATCACCACTGCCTTCAACCTCGAGTTCTACGGGAAAAGGCCCTTGCCCACCGCCCAGACGGAAGCGGCCCGGCGGGCCTGGAACCGGCTGCTCAGTCCCGGGCTGTGGCTGTTCCGCCTCAAGATCCTCCTCCTGCAGCCCGCCAGGAGACCGCTTTCCTGAAGCGAAACATCTCTCCCGCTTCGTCACGGCGACTCGCTTGAATGTGTGTACATCGGCTCTTGAAATGTTCCATCATTTTTTGCTATGTTGGCTACTGGAAAGATTATTACACCAGAGGTTGGCATAAATGAGAAACACTTCGCTTGTAGTATTCTAAGTGAATCTCCAATACGATACTACCTTCAGCACCTTGGTTGTTGATCTGGCATCATGGGAAACAGGGATCATCTCTGTCTTACCTGTACGGGATGAGATCATCAGGGATGGTATACAGGTATGATCCGCTGTATCTTTTTAATGGCTTATTCCTGCATTACCGTCTTCGAGCAGCCCTTTGCAATCCTGTCATCTCCATGTATATTCCTACCTGTTCCCTGAAATCCTTTTGACCTAATTCCGGCACAAGACGGTCTTCCCTTGCAATGAGACAGAGGCAACAAAGCGGCGACGGGCTGTGCACCCAACATCCTGGCCTGGAATACAGCCGATTCGCCGAACACATCGTGGCCCTGGATCTGGAGATCCATCCGGCCGAGGATCGACTCATGGCCCTCGGGGCCTATGCCCCGGGACGGAACCAGGGTCTGAACCTGCGGCCCGGCCGGGACCCGGCTCCGGCTCTCAAGCAACTGGATGCCTTCTGCCAAGGACACGGGTTTGTCCTCGGGCACAACATCCTCGGCCACGATCTGCCTGTTCTCAGGAAAATGGCCCCCGGCCTGAAACTTTTGCATCTGCCGCCCCTGGACACCCTCTTTCTCTCCCCGCTGACCTTTCCCCGAAATCCCTATCACCGCCTGGTCAAGGACTACAAGCTGATCAAACAGTCCTTAAGCGACCCCCTGGCCGACGCACAGCTGGCCATGGAGCTGTTTCGTGATCAGTGGCAGGCCCTCAGGGATATGGACCAGTCCCTGGCCCTGGCCTACGCCTGGCTGCTCAAACAGGGCCTGCCGGGGACCGGGTATGAGCACCTCATCACTGCTTTGACCGGCCGTCCGCTGCCTGACCAAGACAGCATCGAAGCAACCTGGCTCAAAGAGACGACGGGCCGGGCTTGCCAAACCCAGGCCAAACAAGTCTTTGCAACCTATCTGAAAGATCCTGACCAGATGGCCGGCCTGGCCTACGGACTGGCCTGGCTGCGGGTAGCCGGAGGCAACTCCGTGCTCCCGCCCTGGGTCAGGCACCGTTTTCCGGATCTGCCCTCTCTCCTGGACCGGCTGCGCTCCATCCCCTGCCGGGAACCGGACTGCGCCTACTGCCGGGGGCAGCCTGACCTGGAAGCGTCCCTTGAAAGACATTTCGGCTTTGCCTCCTTTCTGCCGGTCAAGGACGAGGACCCGCCCCTGCAGCAGGAGATCGTCTCCTGCCTGCTCGGCGGTGAGTCCTGCCTGGCGGTCATGCCCACCGGAGGAGGCAAATCTCTGTGCTATCAGCTCCCGGGGCTGATCAAGGCCGAGCAGCGCAACACTCTTAGCATTATCATCTCCCCGCTGCAGTCCCTGATGAAGGATCAGGTGGACGGCTTGAAAGCAAGGGGCATTCCCAACGTAGGCACGGTGAACGGACTGTTGACCATGCTCGAGCGCAGGCAGGTCCTGGAGGGCATCCGTCTGGGGGATATCGACCTGGTCTGGATCTCCCCGGAGCAGATGCGAAATTCCACGGTCAAGGGCGTGCTCAGGCAGAGGGAGATCGGGCTGGTGGTCGTGGACGAGGCCCACTGCTTCTCCAAATGGGGGCACGACTTCCGGCCGGATTACCTCTACATCGGCCGTTTTCTCAAGGAAATGGTCCCGGAGTCCAGGGGGCTGCCCCAGGTGGCCTGCTTCACGGCCACGGCCAAGCCGGACGTGGTTTCCGAGATCCAGGAATACTTCCGGCAGGATTTGGGACTCGAGCTGCAGCTCTTTCAAGGCGGCCACGACCGGGACAATCTCTTCTTCGAGGTGATCCGGACCGAGGCCTCGGAAAAGGAAGAGGCCATCCACTCCATCCTGACCTCGGTTTTTGAAGACGAACTGGAATCAGGAGGGGCCATCGTCTTTGCCGCCACCAGAAAACAGGCCGAATCCCTCTGCCAGGGGCTGGGTGAACGGGGCTGGATAGCGGACTACTTCCACGGGGACCGGACCCCGGAAGACAAACGAAGGGT
>JAIPDR010000192.1 GCA_021737615.1 Desulfohalobiaceae bacterium
AACTGCTGGTATCTATTTATTAATATCATTGAAAAAGAGTTGCCCTTTGAGGCTTTCGTCTCTTGGGAATAAAACGTCTTGAATGAGTCCCGGGTTCTCACTCGATGACCGCCAGGACGGCTTCGCCCTGCACGCTTTCACCTTCCTGGGCCTTGATCTCCTTGACGGTCCCGGAGCTGGGGGCGCAGATGGGCATCTCCATCTTCATGGCCTCGATGATGATCATTTCGTCATCCTGGTTCACCTGGTCGCCGACATTGACTAAAATTTGGGTTACTTTTCCGGGCATGGGGGCTTTCAATTCGCTGCTCATACTTCCTCCATAAAATTTTCAAAATAAAATTTTCCAAAAGGGTTATTTCATGATTCAAAATATGTTGCTGTTCTTTGCTTGGTTTTGCCACCTTGCTTTTGAAAATTTTATATAAAAATTTTATTATAAACAGGTAATAACAGGTCTGGTATAATCACTATCCACTGTCCAGCAAGAAGGCAAATTCAAGTTGATCAATATAATATTTTTTATCGGTTGGCCTTGCGGATGCCCAGCTGATCCAGGGCGATGATCCACTTGCAGATGTTGGCCGAGCCTTCGACCATAGGGTAGGTCGGGGCGTCGCGGTAAAAGCGGGCCACCGGGTATTCCGTGGAGTAGCCGTAGGCCCCTAAAATGCGCATGGCGTAATTGGAGGCCTTCATGGCGATTTCACCGGCCAGGTACTTGGCCTGGGCCACGTCCAGCCCGTTGTTCAGCTTGCCCTGGTCCTTGTTGTAGGCCGCCTTGTAGACCATCAGCCTGGCCGCTTCGATTTCACAGGAGAGCTGGGCGATCATGTCCTGGTTCATCTGAAACTCTCCGATGGACTTGCCGAACTGCTTGCGCTGCTTGCAGTACTTGACGATCTCGTCCAGGCAGGCCTGGGCCAGGC
Organism: Desulfohalobiaceae bacterium; assembly: GCA_021737615.1. Classification (GTDB taxonomy): domain Bacteria; phylum Desulfobacterota; class Desulfovibrionia; order Desulfovibrionales; family Desulfothermaceae; genus JAABTT01. The sequence goes on from JAIPDR010000192.1 coordinate 930, forward strand.
CGACACCGCCGGCCGCGGCGGACAGGCGGGTCTGGTTCAGGGAGCTGAAGACGATCTTGGTGCCGTCCCCGGGTTTGCCCAGGATGTTCTCCTTGGGGACCTTGACCTTGTCGCAGAAGACCTCTCCGGTGGGAGAGGAGTGGGAGCCCATTTTCTCCAGGGTCGTTGTCCTGATCCCGTCGAAGTTCTTGGGCTCGACCACAAAGGCGGACAACCCCTTGGACCCTTTGGATTTGTCGGTGTAGGCATAGTAGATGAGGACGTCGGCGAAGCTGGCATTGGAGATCCAGGTCTTGGATCCGTTCAAGAGCCAGTGGTCGCCCATGTCTTCGGCAGTGGAGTCCATGGCCATGACATCGGAGCCGGCGTCCGGCTCGGTGATTCCGAAGCCGCCGATGTATTCGGCGTTGACCAGCTTGGGAATGTACTTCTGTTTGACCTCTTCGCTCTCGGAGTAGCGGCAGATGGTGTAGGCGCAGCCCAGGGTCTGCATGTTGACCTGAACCCGCAGGGAGCTGGAAGCCCGGGCGATCTCTTCGGTGATGATCATGGCCGCTACAAAGCCCATGTCGTCGCCGTCGTACTCCTCAGGGATGACCGAACCGAAGAATCCCAGCTCGCCCATGGGCTTTAAAGCCTCCTCATAGGGAAAGTAATCCTGGCTGTCCCATTCATCGGCATTGGGAGCGATCTTTTTGGTCGCAAACTCCCGGACTGCTTTCTGCAGCATCTTCTGCTCTTTGGTAAAAGAAAAATCCATAGTGTCTCCTTGGTTTGTAGAGTCTTGAAAGTCTTGAAACGTTCTTTGCAGAGAAAAACAGCTTCCCGTGGCGCTGTGTGCTTCAGCCCAGGAAGCCGAACATCTGCGATGTGTTCTCTGGCTATCTGTAAAAGGATATTTTTAAAAGGTCAAATGAACGTTTCGAATACTGCGACTTCATATTGATGCAGGTTATTAGCAAAAATGATGCCAATCTCTGTGTCTCAAAGCACACAGGCCACCCCGGGAGATTTTCATAGAGAAGTCACAGAACTTTGAAAGGAAGTTTTTGCGATATTGCAAATAAATGTTGCAAAATCGCGAACTGGGGGCTTATTGGCCAGCGATTCATTGGAGGCGTTTGTGGTTTTGGCATTCAGACAATTTTTTTAAAAAAAGTATTTGACAATTTTTCTGAAAAAAGTCAATAAAGGTTTTAAAGAAAGCGATTTTGGAAATTTTTTTTAAAAATAATAACGAGAAACGTCAATTATTCAAAAAAATCATGAAAAAAAAGACAAAGTTAGACGAGTTGGATTGCAGACTCACCAAAATCCTGCAGAAAGATGGTCGGAAGTCCAATACGGCCTTGGCCAAAGAGTTAGGAGTCACCGAGTCTACCGTGCGTTCGCGTCTGAAACGCTTGTTGTCCGATGGGGTATTTCGAATCGTGGCTGTTGGGAACCCGATCAAACTCGGTTTTGAAATTGTGGGCAATTTAAAAATCAAGATCAATATCAAAAAGAAAGATGAAGTGCTTGCAGAACTGAAAAAAATTGATGCCTTGCATTATATTGCCTTGACCGCAGGCAGCATGGATGTGGATGTTGATTTTATCGTAAAGTCCTTGGATGAGCTTCATCAATTGTTATTTGAAAAAGTCAATAAAATAGAAGGTATAATTTCAACAGAGACCTCGTTGATTACCGAAATCGTGAAAGACTCGGACGATTGGGGGACGGCCTGGTATTGAGGCAGAAGAGATATGTCAAAACACGACTATGGCTGACCTTGCTTTTCAATCAGTGTTATGTGCGTACATTGTGGATGACTGGAACAAGCAAGAAGACAAAAGGAGAAGTCTCCAATGAGTAAGGTGATGATTATTGGGGCTGGTGCGCAAGGGAATGTCATCAGCGGCGTTTTATCCCAAGCCGAAGATGTGGAAATGATCACGCTTGGGGATATCGATCTGGATCGGGCGAATGAAGTTTTTGAATACATCGGGTCTGAAAAGATCAATACCCTGCGCATCGACGCCTCAGACTCCAAGGAACTGGAAACCGTTTTGAAACAGGAACAGTATGATCTTGTGGTGAATGCTACCATCCCGATTTTTACCCGACCCATCCTGAAAGCGACTCTCAATGCCGGTCTGGATTATATCGATATGGCCTCCAATGAAATGTTGAAAAGCAAACAAGGCCCTAGTGTTCAAAAAGAATTTATCGTTGAACAATTCGAGTTTGCCGAGGATTTTGAAAACAAGGGCTGCAGGGCCCTTATTTTGGCCGGGGGGGACTCCGGATTGGTCAATGTTATGGCCAGAGAGGTCGTGGACGACTTGGATGAGATCGATTACATCGGAATAAAGGATTATGGTGTGGTTGAATGTGATGAGCCGGTGGCCATGTGGTCCATGATGACCTATCTGGAAGACAGTGCCACACCGGCGGTTTACTGGGAGAACGGGGAATACAAATACGCTCCGGTCTTTTCCGGTGAAGAGGAGTACTATTTCCCTCCGCCTTTAGACAGATGGGGAAAGGTCTATTATCACAGTCATGAAGAGCCGGTGACCATACCAAAATTTATCGGGAAGCCGGTCAAATACTGTGATTTTAAACTCGGAGAGCCTGGGGCCGACATCTGGCGATTTATCATCCAGGATCTCGGACTCATGGACCGGGAACCCATTCAGATGAACGGACAGTCAATTTCCCCGAGGGAGTTTTTGTACAAAAAGCTTCCGCCTACGCTCACGCCGAAAAAATGCATTGAATTGACGAAAAACGGGCGCCTCATGAGTCAGTTGCAGCTCACGGTGGACGTGAAAGGTCGGAAACGAAAAGAATATTTTCATTATAAACTCTGGACGGAGAGCCCAAACAGCGTGCAGGCCTGCTCGAAGATTCCCGGCACCAATGACGTCTCCTGGATCACATCCATACCGGCCTCCATCTTTTCCTTGATGCTCCTGCGGGGGCAGATTCAAAAGACAGGGGTTTTTCCCTGTGAGGTCTTGAACCGGGGAGAGCGTGAGATCTTTTTTGATCAATTAAAAGAGTGGGATATCAAAATACATCAACAAATAAGCGGAATGCTTTGATCTGTTTTTCCAAAAGGGGCTTCCAGAGCGCAGCCCTTTTCGGGAATGCTAGTGCCTGGCCGAGTGCTCGCACTCATTGTATTAACTTTGGACATCAAAGGAGGCGAAGATGGTCACGACACCGAAAAAGAAAGCTTTTCTCAAGCATTTCATGGTGCTCTTGTTTGCTGTTCTTTTCTTTCTGCAATGCGCTCCGGCTACCTGGGGAAAAGCCGGGGTGAAAACAGGGGGACGCCTTGATGTCGGCTTTACCCAGGAGGAGTCCCTGGAGTCACTGACCTGTGGAGAGTCCTGGCAGTACCTGGAAATGGGCTGTGTTTTCTGGCCCCTGGTCTATGATCAACTTTGGATCATGGGACCGGCCCCGGAGTACGAAGCCAAGCCGATGCTGGCCAAAAGCTGGGAGACCGAGGATCACCAGACCTGGACTTTCCATCTCCAGGAGGATGCCCGGTTTCATGATGGCGAACCGGTTACGGCGGAGGACGTCAAATTCTCCCTGGTCAATCTTCGAAAAGCCGACCCTGCCTGGGCCTATGAAGACACCAATACCAAGTCCATAACCGTTATTGATGAGCACACCATCCAGCTTACCCTGAAAGCAAAGCATGGCGGGAAGTACCCCCCGGCCTACTGGATGCCCGTCATCCCGAAACATGTCTGGGGACCGCATCAAGAGAATATGCTCAGTTATGACAATGCCCAGGCCATCGGCTCGGGAAAGTTCAAGCTCAAGGAGTTTAAACCCGGCCAGTATCTTTGGCTGCAGAAAAACAAAGAGTATTGGGGCCAGAATGCGTACGTGGATGATGTGGTGTTTCGCTGTTACGGAAGTCAGGACGCCGTGAACATGGCCCTGAAAAAAGGTGAAATCGATATGGTCGGGTATCTCGGCATTCCGGCTATTTCTGCTGAGGATTTCAAGGGAGTAAAAGACATCAAATTCATATCCGCTTCGGGTATATCAATGGATTGGCTGACCTTTAACCTCCACCAGGATAACGCGATACAGGATTTGAAGGTCAGAAAGGCCATCATGCACGGGATCGACAAGGAACGTCTGAAGAACATGGTCTTTTTCGGATACGCCCGCAAAGCGGACAGTTTTATCTATCCGGAGCTGTCCTCGCACAATCCGAATCTCCCTCAGTATAACTATGATCCCGAAAAGGCGGTGAATCTGCTGGAGTCAGCCGGGTATAAAGATACCGACGGCAATGATCTCAGGAACGATCCCAAGAGCGGAGAAGACCTTGTCTTTGACTTCCTGGTACCCTCGGCCTGGCCGGATGAGATCAAGTGCGCCCGCCTGATGAAGGAGCAACTCCGGGAAATCGGCATCAAGCTGAATCTGAAGATCACTGATCTGAGCACCTACTATGGGTTTTACTATGAGCCTACGTCAGACGACTTCGACATCAGCATCGCCACGGAAGAACCCGGACCCCATGCGGATTGGGTCTGGCAGTTCTGCCGCTGTGATCCGGATCTGGAAATGGGCTGGAACGGGGCCTACTATTGTAATCCGAAATTCGACACCTATCTGGACAAGATGGCGGAAGCGACGGACATGGACAAGAGGAAGGAATACCTCTCCGAAATGCAGAAGCTCGTGGCCGAGGATCTGCCCTACGGCTTCCTGATCAGGCCGGACCTCATCTGTCCGGTGAGGACCGATAAGTTCGAGGGATATGTAAAGACCATGGGTGGGGTTTCCACCTGGATCAACCCCTGGTCTTATTTCAAGGTTCATTTGAAATAAGACGCGTCAGAGAAGTCTGGACGCCCCTCTGTTGCCACACACCAGAGGGGCGTCCAGTAGCCTATTCCTCGCCGGTTCCGGCAGGGACTTCAAAGATGGGAGAGAACTGAGGCATGAAAAGTTTTATTCTCAAACGGGCCGGGGCCTCTCTGATCACGGTTTTCGCCGTCATTTGCTTGAATTTTCTCATCTTTCGCCTGGCTCCTGGAGATCCGGTGAAAATGATGTTCACCGATCCCAGGGTTACTGCAGAACAGATGCAGGAGGTGCGGGAAAAATTCGGCCTGGACAAGCCGCTCGGCGGCCAGTTTATCTCCTATGTGCAACGCCTGGCCCACGGCGATCTCGGGATATCTTTCTGGCAGAAAAAGCCGGTGACCAGGGTCTTGGCGGAAAAGATCCCCCAGACCCTGATCCTGGTTATCACGGCGCTTGGCATGGCGGTCATCCTGGGGGTCATTCTGGGTGCCCTGGCCGGCTGGAAGACCGGGACCAGACTGGATACCTTCATTGTTTCCGCTTCCCTGGCCATGTATTCCATACCCAGTTTTGCCTTGGGCTTGATTCTGCTTCTTGTCTTTGCCTATACCCTGACCATATTCCCCTTAAGCGGCATGTCCACCCCGGCCTCGGGGTTGACCGGTTTCGGATATTTGAAAGATGTGGCCTGGCATATGGTCCTTCCGGCCTTTTCCATTGTCATGTGGTATATTGGGGAATTTGTAGTCCTCACCCGCAGTTCCATGACAGATGTTCTCGGCCAGGAATACATCACTTCCGCCCGGGCCAAAGGGGTCAAGGAGTCCGGAATCCTGTGGCGGCATGCCCTGCGCAACGCCCTTCTTCCGGTGGTCACCATGACCGGCGTCAATTTGGGATTTGCTGTGGCCGGGGTTATTGAGGCGGAAACAGTCTTTTCCTGGCCCGGGATCGGCCTCTTGACCTATGAGGCGGTTATGAAACGTGATTATCCGCTTCTGCAGGGAATTTTTCTCTTGTTTGCGGTCTCAGTGATACTGGCGAATTTTGTGGTTGATATTATCTATGGATACATTGATCCCAGAATACGGGTCGGAGAGTAAGCATGAAAGATTTTGTGAAACTGCTTTTCAGTCACGGCATGGGGCGTATGGGGATCATCATTATCACCCTCTTTCTGCTTGCCTCGCTCTTTGCCCCGTATCTCCATACCATAGACCCCCACAAGAGCAGCTCATTTGAAAATATGCTTTCGCCTCCCTCAACGCAGTTCTGGCTCGGGACGGATGATCTGGGTCGGGATATCTGGAGCCAGATCATCTACGGCTCCAGAATTTCCTTGACCATCGGATTCGTGGCGGCCATCGTCTCCGTTGTTTTCGGGACGTTTGTCGGCCTGCTTGGAGGGTTTTACGGCGGCCTCGTCGACGATGTCCTTTCAAAGATTGTCGATTTTTTCATGATGCTGCCGGAATTGCCCTTGATGATTATTTTGGCCGCGGTCCTTGGGCCGACGATCTGGAACATCATTTTCGTGGTCAGTGTGGTCAATTGGCCGACCACGGCCAGGATCGTCAGATCGCAGGTCCTGTCCTTGAAAGAGCGGCCGTTTATTGAAGCTTCCAGATCCATCGGCGCGAGTGATTCCTTTTTGATGTTCAAAGAAATTTTGCCGAACGTGGTCCCGCTCATGTTCGCCCAATCCGTTTTGATGATCACCCTGGCCATCTATGCGGAAACGATTTTGAGTTTTCTCGGGCTGGGCGATCCCAACCTCATCAGCTGGGGGCAGATGCTGCATTTTGCCTTTGAGTCAGGCGTGATGGCCAGATCCCTGTGGTGGGTCATGCCGCCTATCTTTGCCATATGCTCCCTGATTGTCAGTTTTACATTCCTGGGAACCGCCATTACAGATG
>JAIPDR010000193.1 GCA_021737615.1 Desulfohalobiaceae bacterium
CCTCTACAGATTCCATAGCTGCTCTCCTAGAATTTGACGATTCCAGGAGAACATAAAACATAACGAAACCCGTGTCAAGTCCAACTTGCCGGTTTTTTTTAAAAAAAATTTTTCGAGCAAGAGGCTGATCATTGTCGGCCTAAACGTTCGATTCATTCAATTCCTTCAACCCAAAGCCCACATGTGAATTTCTGCCGGCGCAGGCCCCCTCAGCGGTACCTTGATTCAAATGTTGGCTTCTTTGGCGGGAAATATTTTCATCCCTTTTTGGTGACCGTTGCCGACCTGGCAGGGGCGGTTCCATCATGTTCGGTAATGTCAGCCTGTTCGAGACAGAAAAAAAATGTTTTGGCGATTATAAAGAAATTGCGAGATGCTTACTATAAGCTTACAAATAAAAAAAGGGGTTACAGACAGCCCCTGCTTCTTTTGTTTGTAACTCCCTACAATTTCTGGTGCCCGGGGCCGGACTCGAACCGGCACAGTGCTTTGCACCGAGGGATTTTAAGTCCCTTGCGTCTACCAGGTTCCGCCACCCGGGCTAATCTGTAAACGTAGCCAAAGACAGGGGCATAGTCAAACAATTTCTCTCATCTGCTAATCGTAACAATTCGTTGATTTTCGGTTTCTTGAATGGTCGACGGGATCTATACTGATCCAATTTTGGTTTTTACAACAAAGACTGGCGCCCCCAAGGGTCCAGGCCCAAATTTCACAAAAATCTAAGTTGGATCAGTATATTAAAGCGGGCTTCGCCCGCAACCCAAATGTGAAAGCTTAAACAAGAAAAAAATTAAACCACGAAGTAACGAAGGGCACAAAGGAAGAGACACGAGGGAAAAGGAGTTTTTTTCCTTTGCCTGGGCTTGGCAAAGGAAAAGGCTTCCACGCCTGGCGGCGTAGCCTTTTATCCCGATAGGGATGACAAGTATTTTACACGAGGCTAGCCCCATGAAATAGACGAAGTCTGAGCGTAGCGAATTTCATTGGGGTTCACCCCTCGTGGAAATTCTTTACTTCGTGTACTTTGTACCTTTGTGGTTAAAAGTTCTTGTTTTTTATGACAGTGCTTACGGCGTAAGTCACTAACTTGGATAAATTTTATTTCTCATATAGAGTTCCCCTCATAAGGAACTTCCTCAAAGCGGGACAATTCAGCGCCGAAACTGATCGCAGCCAGCACATCTTCATAAGAGATGTTTGGATAATCAGTAAGAATATCTTCAATGCTGTCACCAGAACCAAGAGCGCTGAGAATATTGGCCACGAGCACCCGAGTACCTTTTATCACAGGCTTACCATGACAGATATTGGAATTAATGGAGATTCGATTATTCATTTAAATTGACTCCTTGTGAAATTACTCAATTGATTGATATTATGCCTTCCTTCAGAATTTTTTTCAAGCAGGGATACATACCGATCCGATTTGACTTTTGCGAAAATATGTACTGAAGAAAAGACATCAGAATCCTTCATACATAAACTCAAAATGGATCAGTGTATTTTGATACTGAACCAATTTTGGTTTTTACAACAAAGGCTGGCGACCCCAAGGGCCCAGGCCCAAATTTCACAAAAAGCTAAGTTGGATCAGTAGAACTCTGGCCAATCAGGACCGTTCCTGGTATATTCCCGCACATGCAAGCCGATAGTCGACCCCGCTGCGTCGTCCTCGGGCTGGACGGACTGCCGTATTCCCTGGCCTGTGAACTCGGAGCATCGGGCCGTTTCCCCAACCTCGGGAGCCTGACCAGATCCGGGAATTGCTTCTCGATCAGGGCGGAGCTGCCCGAGCTGTCCCCGGTCAACTGGACCTCGTTTTTCACGGGCGCAGGCCCGGAAAAGCACGGCATCTACGGCTTCACCAGGCTGGATCCCCAAACATACCGCATAAGTCTGGCTGACTCCGGGGATGTCAAAACAGAGACGATCTTTGACCGTCTCGGCCGTCAGGGTCTGGTGAGCCGGGTCATCAATCTGCCGAACACCTATCCGGCCCGGCCCTTGAAAGGAATGCTCGTTTCCGGGTTCCCGGCCCTGGATCTGGAGCAGGCGGTCTATCCCCGCTTCCTGCTACCCAGGCTCGAAGCCGAAGGCTACAGGCTGGAGGCGGATACCCACAAGGGTAAAGAGGACTTTCGGTTCCTTTTGAGTGAACTGCAGCTCACCCTGGAATCCCGGGCCAGGGCGGTGGAACTCTTTTGGCCGGATCTGTCCTGGGACCTCTTCGTCCTGGTCCTGACCGAGACCGACCGGCTGGGCCACTTTCTGTTTCCGGCCCTGAGCGATCCAGACGACCCCTGGCACGAACCCTGCCTTAAGCTTCTGGAGCACTGGGATCGGCTCATCGGAGCTGTCCTTTGCCGCTGGCAGGAGCTGCCGGATCCCAAACGCCTCCTGGTCCTGGCCGATCACGGCTTCACCGGGCTAAAGACCGAAGTCGATCTCAACGCTTGGCTCAGGCAGCAGGGACTCCTGTCCCTGGAGAAAGAAGCAAGGCACGAGTTGGACTGCGAGCCTCTCTCCCCCGGGACTAAGGCCTTTGCCCTGGACCCGGGACGGATCTATGTGCACAGCAGGCGGCGTTTCGCCAGGGGCCTCCTGTCCCCGGACCAGGTCCTCAACTTGAAAGAGGATCTGAAAGCCGGGTTGAGGCGGCTTTGTTTCGACGAAGCACCGGTCCTGGAAGAGGTCCTGGACGGTGACCGGCTCTATCCCGGGGCCGATGATCCGCAGCAGCCGGATCTGGTCTGCGTGCCCGGGCCTGGTTTCGATCTCAAGGCCAAGTTCGACAGAAAGGATGTTTTCGGTTTTTTCGGCAGGAGAGGCACCCACACCCCGGGAGATGCCTTCTGTTATGACAGCCAGGGGGCAAGGATCGAAACGGTCAGGCAGGCGGGGCAGCGGGTTGAAAAATTTTTTCAAAATTACCGTTCAGCTTGAAAATTCAAATATCAACTTTGCATTTTTCCTTGGCTTTTGTATCAGCAATCTCAAAGAATTGGTGAAGAACTTCCCACAACAGAGTATATATGAGAAGCTATGCGATTTGATATCCACAAAGAATTAAACGAGGCCCAGCTTAAGGCGGCCATGGCCACCGAAGGCCCGGTCCTGGTTATCGCCGGAGCCGGCAGCGGCAAGACCCGGACCATTGTCTACCGTCTGGCCCATCTGGTCCGCGAAGGCCTGGATCCCCAGTCCATTCTGCTCTTGACCTTCACCCGCAAGGCTTCCCAGGAGATGCTGAACAGGGCCGGCCGGCTTCTGGGTCAGGGGCTGAACGGGGTCGTGGGCGGGACCTTCCATTCCTTTGCCTATGCCATGCTCAGGCGGTACAGCCGGGCTTTGGGGCTGGCAGAAGAACTGACCATCCTCGACAAAGGGGACTCCGAACAGGTGGTGGCCCAGGTCAGGGAGAGCCAGGGCATCGGCAAGGGGGACCGCTCCTTTCCCAAAAAAGGGACCATCTCCTCCCTGATCAGCAAATCCAGAAACAAGGAACTCGGCCTGCAGATCCTTATCGAAAACGAAGCCAGGCATCTCCTGGTCTATGGCGAAGACCTGCAGGCCATTGCCGATTCCTACTCCCGGTTCAAGAGGGAATACGGCCTCCTGGACTATGACGACCTGCTCTTTTACTGCGAAAAGCTGCTCACGGAACATGAAGGGATCAGGGATTTTCTGCGCCTTAAGTATCAGCACATCCTGGTGGATGAGTACCAGGACACCAACCTGGTCCAGGGCAGGATTGTCTCCAGCCTGGCCGGCCCCGGGGGAAACGTCATGGCCGTCGGGGACGACGCCCAGTCCATCTATTCCTTCCGCGGGGCCACCGTGGCCAACATCCTGCGCTTTTCCGAATCGTTTCCCGGGGCCAGGATCATCAAGCTGGAGCAGAATTACCGCTCGGTGCAGCCCATCCTCAGCTTGAGCAATCAGATCCTGGAGAGGGCCGAGGAAAAATATGAAAAGAACCTCTTCACCGAGAGAAGCGACGGGCAGAAACCAGAGCTCCTCCGGCCGATCAGCGATCACAGCCAGTCCAGGGTGGTCTTGAACAAGATCGAGGAACTGGCCCGGGAGTATCCCCTGCATGAAATAGCGGTTCTCTTCAGATCCGGGTTTCAGTCCTACAACCTGGAAGTGGCCCTGAACAAGCAGGGGATTCCCTTCAAAAAATTCGGAGGGCAGAAATTCACGGAAGCGGCCCACATCAAGGATGTCCTGGCCTATCTCCGCCTGGCGGCCAATCCGGCCGACCTTCCGGCCTGGCAGAGGGCCATGACTCTGATCCCCAAGGTGGGACCAAAGACATGCCAGCGCCTCTACGACAGCATTGTCTCTGGGGACGGCGCCTATCTCGCCAGGAGCCGCCGTTCCAATGAAGACCTGGATCGGGCCGTGACCTTTATCCATAGATTACAGGAACAGAAAAAAGAGCGGGTCTTTGTCCTTCTGGAACAGGTCCTGGAGTTTTACCAGCCTTTGCTCAAGAGCCGCTTCCCGGACGACTATCCCCGGCGGCAGGCGGGTCTGGACGAGCTTTCCCAGATAGCCGCGGCCTACGAGGAGCTCGATCTCTTTCTCTCCGACCTCTGTCTGGAGAATCCGGACCAGCTCGGGCAGCGGGATCCCCTGGAGGACAATCTCGTCTTGTCCACGGTTCATTCTGCCAAGGGCCTAGAGTGGCAGGCGGTGATCATCATCGACTTGGTGGAGGAGAGGTTTCCGTCGAAACACGCCCTCATGGACAAGTTCGGCATGGAGGAGGAACGCAGGCTGTTTTACGTGGCCTGCACCCGGGCCAAGGAATACCTGGGCCTTTCCATGCCCGATTCCCTGTACAACCGGTACCAGAGATTCCATGAATCCGCGCTGGCCAGCCCCTTCGTCCTGGAGCTGTCGCCTGACGGATTCGATGAGTTCAGGGAGGACATGTCCGGGACCATGCTCGTCCATCGTCCGATCAAGGACAAAAAGGGACCTTCGCAGGCGAAAAAGGGCGGCGACAGGCAGGCGTCACCGGATAAGCTCGGCCACTGCCGGCACAAGATCTTCGGCCGGGGCAAAGTGGTTCAGTTCTTTCCCCCGAACCGCTATCAGGTCAATTTCCCGGGCTTCGGCCTGAAGAAGATCATGGGGGACTACCTGGAGATGGAGGAATGATGGGGGAATGCTGGTATGCTGGTATGCTGGCATGCTGGAATGACGGATTTAGGAATTCAGGAATTGAGGGATGAAGAAGCATAGGGCAGGGGGGCAGAGGCATAGAGCATAGGGCATGGAGCATAGGGTAGGAGGAAGAGGGCGGACGTCTGATGTCGGAGGTCGGTGGCCGGAGGTAGGGTCAGTAGGCAGATATCAGACGTCAGAGGTCGGACGGCAGTCCTGGCTCTGGCAGGCCTGACCTATAATTGTTTAATATATTTAAGAACATGGAGTCAGGCTGTTGTTCTATTTGCTTGAAGTCCATAACTGCCAGTTTGATCGGGATAGAAACTTCGTGCTTATTGAATAACCCTGCCCTTGGCTGAGAGATTCTTCGTTCGCCACAATTCAATGCGCTTCGCTTACAGAGATTTAACCGGGCAGGCGGGCTCACTCAGAATGACAAGAATGCTGACTCACTCAGAGCACCTCCTGGGTCTTCGAAGGAACAACACTATTGAGCGTTTGCCTTTGCTTGTCATTCTGAACGAGTCTGCGAGTGAAGAATCCCTTTTCTTCAGCAGGCCTGCTTTTTTTGAAAACAAAAAGAGTCGGTATACTGATCCAACTTGACTTTTTGTGAATACAAGGCCAGAAGTCGAGAAATCATGTGCCTCTGTCGATAAAACCAAAATTGGATCAGTATGACACATGAGAAAAGGGGAAAGAGAAAGGCTGAATCAGTGGGTACTGATTCACTGATTACTGACACACTGACACACTGATACACCGGCCTCAGCCAATCTCCTTCCAGTCCCTGATCTGGAGGTCGATGCTGGTTAGGCCGTTGTAATGGTTCAGCTTCGGGGTGAAGGCCAGCTGGATGTCCCTGCCCTTGACTTCAGGGCCCAGGGTCTCGGCCTGGCGCCAGGCCTTGCCCAGCATGTTCACTCCGGCCTTTCCGTCCCTGACCTCGATGGAGACGTGGTTCTGACCGAAAAAACGGTGCTTGGTGACCGAAAGGGCCGGAGACCAGAAGACCGGCTGGGGGTTGCCCTGACCAAAGGGCTGCAGCAGGTCCAGTTCCTGGACGAGGGTCAGATCGACCCGGCCCAGGCTCAGGCCAGCGTCAATTTCGATGGTCGGCGGGGGCAAAATGTCTCCGAAGCAGTCTTGAACGCTGCGATTGAAGATCTGCCGCAGCTCGTCCAGGTTTTCTTCTTTCAGGCTGAGCCCGGCGGCCATGCGATGGCCTCCGAAAGTCAGCAGCACCTGTGCGCAGGCCTGCAGCCCCTGGTGGAGATCGAAGGCGGCGATGCTCCGGCCGGAACCGCTCAGTTTTTCCCCGTCCTTGGTCAGGAGCAGGGCAGGCCGGTTGAACTGCTCCACGATTCTGGAGGCGGCAATGCCCACAATCCCCTTGTGCCAGTCAGGACTGTAGAGCACCAGACCCAGATGATCGGACAGGGTTTCCGCCTGTTCAGAGGCTTCTGCAATGATATTTTTTTCTACCCGCCTCCGTTCCTGGTTGTGTTTTTCCAGTTGAGCGGCCAGAGGGCGGGCGGTGCTCAGATCAGGGGCCAGGAGAAGCTGCAGGGCGGTTTGGGCCGAGCCCATCCGGCCGGCGGCATTGATCCTGGGGGCCAGACCGAAGCTGACCTGGCCGCTGCCCATGGGGGCGGTTGGCGGCAGGTTGCAGATCTCTTTCAGGGCGAATATCCCGGGCCGCTTGGCCTCCCCCAGGCACAGCAGCCCGTTTTTGACCAGGATCCTGTTGGTTGTGTTCAGCTCGACGATGTCGGCGATGGTTCCCAGGGCCGCCAGATCGAGATACTCCCGGATGTCAACCGGTTCTCCGGGCAGGATGCGGTTCAGGGCCGCGGCCAGGAGAAAGGCCACCACCGCCCCGGCGGCCTGGGGGTAGGGGCAGTTCCCCAGGCAGGGGTTGATCATGGCCCTGGCCCCGGGAAGTTCTTTCCCGGGTAGATGATGATCGGTGACAAAGACCTGCAGACCCAGCTCCCTGGCCCTTTCTATTTCCTGGATGTTGGAGATGCCGCAGTCCACGGTGATGATCAGATCCACGTTCTTTTGCTTCAGGTCTTCAAGCCCTTCCTGATTCAGGCCGTAGCCCTGCTGCAGTCTTTCCGGAATGTGGGCTATAACCGGGATCCCCCGGTTTTTGAAAAAATGGACCAGGATGGCGGTGGCCGTGATCCCGTCTGCGTCATAATCGCCCCAGACGGCCAGGGTCCGTTCCCGGGAGATTTCCCGGGCCAGGAGTTCGGCAAAACTGATCAGCTCCGGCCATTTTTCCAGAGGAGGGAGGTGGCGGAGTCCGGGACTGAGGAAGACATCCATGTCCCGGGGAGAGGACAGTCCTCTGTGCCAGAGGATCCTGGCCAGAAAACGGGAGATGTTCAATTCATCGGCCCAGGAGACGAGCCTTTCCGGTTCCCGGCCACCCA
>JAIPDR010000194.1 GCA_021737615.1 Desulfohalobiaceae bacterium
GGGCCAGGGCTCCCCCTCCACCCTCCAGGGCGGTCATCCTCTCCTCCAGGACCTCCTGGGTCGGATTCATGATTCGGGAATAGATGTTTCCCTTTTCCTTCAGGGAAAACAGATTGGCGGCATGTTCCGTGCTCTTGAAGTTGTAGGACGAGGTGCGGTGCACAGGGACCCCCCGGGCCCCGGTTGTCGGATCCGGGACCTGGCCCTGGTGCAGGCACAGGGTTTCGAATCGATGTTGCTTGGTCATATTTGCCTCCCTCGGCTCAGGAAGATCGGTTCAAAAATGAGTTGACGGCTGGCAATAAAAGTGCCACAGTGTATCATAATTTGTCAAGGCTTGCCGTTTGGGAACTTATACCAGAAGTTGGCATAATTTGAGGAGGGCCGTATGCTGAGAAAGAAGATGCTTGTCCTGTACAATTTCAGCAGGCAGGATGAACGGATTCTGTCGTATCTGGTGGAAAACTATCTCGATCGGAAGTCCGTCCGGATCACTCTGCTCCATGTGTACACCGCTTTGCAGAAGTACACGCAATTGCGCAGGGGGGCCGGTGAAGGACCGTCATTTAAGGGGGCCGGTCAGAAGACGGGAATGCGAATCACCGAGTTCAGAAAAAAGGAAGAAGAGCTGCAGCGAATAAGCAGCTACCTCCAGGATGAGGGGTTTTCGCCTGAACAGATCTCCATCCTGTTTACCCCGAAAGTGAACAGCCTGGCCCAGGATATAGTCGACATCGTCGGAGAGCAGGGATACAACACCGTGCTCTTGTGTTATGGCCCGGTCAAAGCCAAATACTTTCTTGCGGAGCGCCTTGAGGATAAGCTTTTGAACAAGCTGAAGGACAAGGAGATCATATTTTTGACCTGACAAGGGTCTTTGACCAGGGTGACAAACGCAATCAGATCTATCTGCAATACAGAAACTTTCCTGGCGAGGAGGTTGTATGACGCAACAGGATATCATATCGATAGGGACGTTCAAGACCATTACCACGGCCATCACCAACTCCAACGACCTGCCGGAAATGGTCGAGTATCTGTGCAACCTGCTGACCGATGCCCTTGATTTGAAAGGATGTGCAATCTTTCTGCTCAATGACGATCAGACGGAGCTGCAGCTTTTGGCAAGCACCGGATTGAGTGCGGAATACATCCTCAAGGGGCCGGTTCATCCGAAAAAAAGCCTGGGGAGCACTATCCAGGGTGAGGCCATTGTCATCAGCGATCCCGGACATGACAAGAGGATGCAGTACCCTCAGCAGGCAAGAAACGAGGGGATCGAGACCATTCTGGAAATACCGATCGGGTGTCTCGGTCGGATCATCGGCTCTTTTCGCCTCTACCAGAGTGTGAAATGGGAAATATCAGAGCAGGACCTGGATTCCCTCTATGTCCTGGGGGAGTTGATCGGTATGGCCTTGAGCTACATGGAACTGGACAACAGCCTCCAGGCTATACAGAATATCACGGAGAACGTGAAATTCATCAAGGGACAGTTCTGATGGACCGCATCATGCCTCGATCAGTTGCTTGAGTTCCTCTTTTTGATCTTCTGTCAAGTCGAGGAACTCCAAACCGCATCGTTTGAGCGGCAGTCCTAAAAAGGAGAGCGAGTCTTTTTTTTCGATGCTGTATTTGAGCCGCGCCGGGACGTCGGACAGTAAAAATGAAGGATCCCCGCTCTGGAAAAGATCCAGACGGTAAGCCTTTTGGGGTCTGGGTTCCTGGTCCGGCTGTGTTGTATCCGGGAGATAGGTGAAGCCAATACCGCCGGCGCTGATATCGGCGAGCGAACCGACCACCTGTTTCCCGGTATCGTCGGTAGAGAGCCGAACAAAGCAGAGGGCCTGGATTGCCTGCCTTTTATGCCGGCGATGTTCACTGCTTGACTGATTCATGACTGCCTCCTTACGCAAATCACGGCAAGGCGTTATTAATGCTCCCGAAAGGAAATCCTGTAGCCGTCGAAGGCCTATTCATGTCTGACAAAGGCCTCGACGACACTGCTGTCAAACTGCCTTCCCTGGAGCGAAACAACGATTTCTTTGGCTGTTTCGTGGGACATGGCTTCTTTGTACTCCTTCCGGCCGGCCAGCTCCTTGGCCGTGATTTTCGTGTATTCCCGGATCCTTTCCAGATGAAAGCCCGTGTCCTGATCCCGGTATTCGGCCAGCTTGGCCAGACCGAGTTTGGTCAGATTCCGGGCATTTTGAATCTGCAGGTAGGAACCGATCAATTGCTTTTCCAGGCGCTTTCGTTCGGTTACGTCTCGGATCTTGGAGATTCCGTCAAAGAACCCGATTTCCCCCATGAAATTGTCGGCTCCGATCAGGGCCACGATGATCTTAGTCCCTTCCCCGGTGTAGTGTAAGAGACTTTGACGCGCCCTTCTTCAATGTAGGTTATGGTTCAAGACACTCAACTCGTCTCAAGCCGATCTTGGATGTCAGCCCTGCCTCTGGCAGGCCTGACATATAATTAATTAATTTATATAAGAATATTTAGAAAAGATTATTTTAAAATCTCACAATAATGCAGGGTTGTCAATAGACCGGATAGGTGATTTTTAGGGAACAAGAGGCCGCTTCCCCTTCAATGTCTTCTCCGGGTTGTTGGAAATCACTCAGGGTGTCCATCGCAGTCTGGGCTGCGACACCCCCGGGGCCACTCCGCCCATGCTGTCGGCCACTGCCCGCAGAACGGCCGACTCATCTTCCAGGGGTTGAATGAGATAGCGGTCTTTGTTCCGTCGCTGTTTGCAGTCGGTATGGGTCAGGCCCTGCATGTCCTACAATCTAAACTTCACTGCGCCTTCTCCTGTGTCGGAAGAAGAAGCACCGTTCGAAAGCCCACGCCGGCAAATGCTTCCCAGGGCTTTCGTTCCAGATACGATTCCAGGCCGTCCAGCTCGCCGTTTCCGCCATGGATATGAAACTGTGGTTTTCCCTCTCCTGTTTCGAGCTGGGTCCATTCGTTCACATTGCGGGTCAGGCCCCTGATGCCCAGTCGGTTGGCCGGGAGGTCAAACACCGGCTGCAACCGGTTGTCTTCAGGAGGTCTGGTTTGGGTAGGCTCAACGACCCGTTCGTGATTCATCATCATTCCTTCCCCGCTGCTGTCGACTTGCCCGGAAGGCCGGTACGGCTCCAGTGAGTCCCCGCCGGCCCGAACCGCCCGCCACCACTGGGCCATGCTCGGCAGAGTCCGTCCATAATACCTGGCGTAGGCCATGGCCCCGAAGGGGGTCACCCTGACCACCGGTTTGGAAACGGCCTGGTGCCGGACGGTGATCTCGTTGTTCCGGTAGATGATGGGCTCATAGCCTTCCCGGACTTCTCCCAGAATAAGCCAGATCTGTCCGTTCTTTTGAACGGTTCCGTCAACTACCTCCAGGCCTTCGACCTGGCGCAGGAATTCAACATAGAGATGATTGGTGACCTTGCTCTCATCCATGTAAAACGGGGTGACGGTGAAGGTCTTGGTCTGCCGGGTCTGTACTCCTTTTTCAGGTTTTCCCGCGGGCACCTTCACCTGTCCGCCTGGAACCAGATAGAGATCAGCCCCGTCACTGCCCACAATCAGCGCGGGCCAATCACCATCCGCTTTTCGTTCCGGCCGAACCCTTCTTCCGGCATGGTCTGCCGCAGGGTGAAACCCGGGACATATTCCATGACGATGTAGTCCAGGCTGGTCCCGTCGACTTCCAACTGATCGAAATCATAAACCTGAAGCACGTTGGGGTGGCGTATCCTGGCCATGACCGTGACTTCCCGGCGGAAGCGCTGCAGCTCAGATGTGTACTCCTCTTCCCGTCCTTCCAGACTCTCGAGGAATTCCCTGGACATGACTTTCAGGGCCACGTGCCGGTCCAGGTTGAGCTGTTTGGCCTGATAGACCTCACCTTTGCCGCCCTTGGCAATGAAGTTCAGGATTTCTCATTTTCCGCCAATTACTTGACCTTCGTCCAGTATCTGATTCTGTGTCGAGGATTGGTTCATGATTCTGAATATTGGAGTTATGAACCGCTGCCTATTTTTAATGAAATGGGGTTCCATTTATGCATATTAGAAACGGTGGTTTGTTTCATTAGTGTCAAAAAAAAATAAATAGTTAGGCATATTCTGGTTTGGCATAAAACATGCAATATAAGCAGGAAAGACATTCGTTTCAGGCGTGAAAAGAGATAATGAACAGGATGAAAAAAGAGGCTATCCGGTGTGCCGGATAGCCTCTTGGTTTTTCTGGCCCGCCCTGGAGGATTCGAACCTCCGGCCTACGGATTCGAAGTCCGGCGCTCTATCCAGCTGAGCTAAGGGCGGGTTTTGGGAATTTTGGATTTCGGATTTGCGATTGTGGATTTATCAGATATACTCTCGCCTCGATTGCCTTATGATGGTTGAAACGCTCTCTGCATCGTACTATCGATCCAAAAGAATGTACAGGTCAGCATCGGTTTCCGTCAAGTGTTTTCTGCCTGCTTCAGGGCTTTGATCCGGTCCAGGACCGGGGGATGGGAGTGGTTTAAAAAGACATAAAAAGGGTGCGGGGTCAGGTTGGACAGGTTGTCCGCGGAGAGCCGTTTCAGGGCTTGGATCAGGTTTTCCGGTGTCTTGGTGGTTTCTGCGGCAAAGGCATCGGCCTGGTATTCGAACTTCCTGGAGAGGAAGTTGAGGTACAGGGATAAAATCAGGGCTATCGGGGTATACAAAAGGGCGAAGAAGACCAGGCCGGCGTACACCGAGGGCTGGTTCAGACCGAAGGCCGCAAACAGGGGAGGATGGGAGATGAACAGGGAGACCAGGAAGAGCAGAATCCCGGTCTTGACAATGGCCAGGGTCATGTTTTTCAGAATGTGCTTTTTTTTATAATGACCAATCTCGTGGGCCAGGACGGCCACCAGTTCATCAGGTTCATGTTTTTCGACAAGGGTATCGAACAGGGCGATCCGTTTCTTTCGTCCCAGCCCGGTGAAGAAGGCGTTGGATTTCGAGGATCGCTTTGAACCGTCCATGATAAAGATTCCGCTCAGGTCAAAGCCGTTTTTCCGGGCGTAGGCTTCAATCTTCCTTTTCAGGTCGCCTTCCTCCAGCGGGGTGAAGGTGTTGAACAGGGGCAGAATCAGGGTTGGAGCCAGACAGTGGACAAGGAGCATGACCAGGACGATCAGGGACCAGGCGAAGAGCCACCCCCAGTCCGGGTAGCGGCCGAGAAACAGGAGTATCCCAGCCAGCAGGGGGCCTCCGATGGCCAGGGTCAGGAGGTAGCCCTTGAGTTTGTCTGTGAGGAACAGGCCGGGGGTCATGCGGTTGAAGCCAAATTTTTCCTCCAGAACAAAGGTGTTGTAGATCTCAAAGGGCAGGGAAAACAGATCCAGGGCAAACCCCAGACAGGCAAAGAAGATCAGACCGCTCCAGACCGGCGGGAAGGAAAACGACCGGACCAGGCCATCGAGCCAGGCAAAGCCCCCGCACAGGATGAAAGCGAGCAGAGTCGCCAGATTGACGCTGGAGTGGAAGAGATGTACTTTGGATTGCTTCCTGGTATATTCCTGTGAGCGGCGGTATTTTTCCCTGTCCACGACATCGATGAATTCCCGGGGCACCGCCGGATCCAGGTGGCGGATATTCAGGTAGATAGACGCGTTTTCCAGGAGGTAGGCTCCGACCATGGAAACGAGGATGATCAGCAGATAGATGTTCATAAGCGTGAACCGGGAAATCTTATCTTATACTTAGGGTCGTTATGAATTGAGGTTTTCATAATTCGGAAATCCTGGTAGTCGATTTACAATCTCTTTTGCTTGGAAAAGCTAACATTGCAGGCTTACGAAAGTTATGTCCTTTTGCACGCTTTATTTCCAAGGGGGCTTAAACTATTTTTTAGCGAATGACAAGCCGGATGGTCGGATCGGGTACCCCCTGGAACGGAGGGCCTCGGTCAAGGACCTGATCGAGTCCCTGGGGCCTCCGCATACCGAAATCGGTGAAATCCGGGCCAACGGCCACAAGGTTGGCTTTGACTTCATCGTTTCCGGAGGGGACGTCCTGGTGATCAAACCGTTCGTCCCTCCCGTCGACCCCCGCCGGAGCACGCTGCTGAGACCTGAGCCGGTGCCATGCTTTCAATTCGTCGTGGACGTCAATGTCGGGAAAATAGCCATGCTGCTGCGCAGCCTGGGCTTTGACACGGCCTATCACTGGACTTGGCGCGACCATCGGATCGCAGCCCTGGCCCATGCGGAGAAGCGCATCGTCCTGACCAAGGATATCGGGCTGCTCAAAAGGAAAACCGTTACCTGGGGTCTTTTTGTGCGGGCCGAAGAACCGGATGCTCAGCTTCGAGAAGTCCTTCATTTTTTTGGACTTCACCCTCCCTTTGACTTGTTCAGCAGGTGCTTGCGCTGCAACA
This sequence comes from Desulfohalobiaceae bacterium, assembly GCA_021737615.1. Taxonomy (GTDB): domain Bacteria; phylum Desulfobacterota; class Desulfovibrionia; order Desulfovibrionales; family Desulfothermaceae; genus JAABTT01. The sequence goes on from JAIPDR010000194.1 coordinate 6,409, forward strand.
GCCTGCTCCGCAAAGTGGACAAGCAGGCTATAATTCACCGTCTTGAACCAAAGACCAGGAAATACTTTCAGGAGTTTTCCATCTGCCCTGACTGTCGGCGTATCTACTGGGCCGGCTCACACCAGGAAAAACTGCTTCGCCGGATCGAAGACGCAGTGGGTGAGGAGCCAGGAAGGTGGACAGATCGATGGAAAACACAGGCCCTGGGAAATTGCAACAGACCGGAGGGAGACAATGGGCAGTGATGCGATGCGCGAAGTGAACAGGCCCCGGGAGATACCCCGGGAAATATCCGGCTTTGAGAAGCCCCTTTTTTCCCTGCTGGATGAGACGGCCAGGCTCTATCCGGATCAGGCCTACACCCTGTTTCAAGGACAAAAACAGACTTTTCTTCAGGTCAAACAGACAGCGGAACGGATCGCCGCCTTTTTGAGATCCCAAGGGGTGCACAAAGGAGACCGGGTGGCGGTTTTTTTGCCCAATCTCCCTCATTATCCGAGTATTTTTTTCGGGATCATCAAAACCGGCGCAATCTGCGTCACCTGCAACCCCATGTACACCGCGTCTGAACTCGGCTATCAGCTCAAAGACTGCGGGGCCAGGGCGGTCTTCTGCATGGATCACCCCAGGTTCTATCCGGTGACGGTGGAGGCGATCCAGGACACCGAAGTCCGGACCGTAGTCGTCTGCAACATCAGGTCCTCTTTGCCGAAAGCGAAGGGTTTCCTGGGGAGCCTTTTCGGTAAGATTCCCGGGGCCAAGAATCATGAACCGGGACATTTCTTTTTTGACCAGGTCACCGATAGGACATCCCCGGACACCAGCCCGGCGGACATCGATCCGGGGACCGATCCGGCTCTGATCATCTATACCGGGGGGACCACCGGGGTTCCCAAAGGGGCGGTTCTGACCCACAGCAACCTGGTCTTTCAGGTCCAGGCCATAGACGAATGGGCCCGCTTGCCCCATGACTCCGGAAGCGAACCGGAGAAGCTCCGTCCCGGAGGATACCACTGCTATCTCGGTGTCCTGCCCTGGTACCATATTTTCGGGCTGAGCGCCTGCATGCTGGCTGCCTGTGCGTCCGGCAGCAGGCTGGTCTGCATCCCCGATCCCAGGGCCGGGAAGCCCCCGTTCAGCGATGTCTTGAAGGCGGTGGAGCACTCCAGGCCGACCCTGCTGGTGGCCGTGCCCACGATTTTT
>JAIPDR010000195.1 GCA_021737615.1 Desulfohalobiaceae bacterium
CCTTTCCGGGTTTCCCGGAGTGCCGGGCCGACTGGAGAGGGTCCGGATTCCGTCCGGAGCACATGCCTTTATCGATTACGCCCATACCCCGGAGGGGCTGCGCAGCGTCTTGAAGGCCATCCGGGAAATCGACTTCGCCAGGGTGATCGTCGTCTTCGGTTGCGGCGGAGATCGTGACCGGGTAAAACGGCCGCTCATGGGCAGGGCGGTGGCTGAAAACTCCGACCTGGCCGTTCTGACTTCGGACAATCCCCGGACCGAAGACCCATGCAGGATCATGCAGGAGATCCTGCCGGGACTCGAGGCAAGCAAGAGGGTGATCCAGGAACCGGATCGGGCCAGGGCCATCGAGCTGGCCCTGCATGAGGCCGGGCCCGGTGATGCGGTCATCATTGCCGGGAAGGGACACGAGGCCTATCAGGACATCAACGGGGAAAAAAGACCCTTCAGCGACCGGGAAATGGTGCAGACCTTATGCGCATGAGTTTGTCGGACATAGCCGGCCACACTCAGGCCGTCGGAGATTATGCCCTCTTTACCGACCTGATGGTCACCGGGGTCAAGACCGACAGCAGGCTGGTGGTCCCCGGCGACCTCTTCGTCTGTCTCCCCGGGCAACGTTTCGACGGACATCAGTTTGCCTGGGAGGCGGTCCATAGAGGGGCTTCGGCCCTGCTCGTGGAACGTCCCCTTTTCGACTTCAGCGGGGAAGTCCCGGTCCTGCTGGTCAAGAATACCCTGCGCGCCCTTGGGCAACTGGCCGCATTCTGGCGGAGCCTTTTTCAGGGCCGGGTCCTGGGGGTGACCGGGAGCGCCGGCAAGACCTCGGTCAAGGAATTCTTGAGTTCCATGCTCAAGGCACTGGGAGGCGTAGGCAAGAATTACAAGAACTGGAACAATGAGCTGGGACTGTCCCTGTCCATACTGGGTTTTACCGGGAATGAGAAGTTCTGGGTCCTGGAGGCCGGGATCAGTGAAAACGGTGAAATGGATGTCCTGGGCCGGATACTCAGACCGGATCTGGCCGTAATCGTGAATATCGGGCCGTGCCATCTGCAGGGACTGGGCGATCTGGGCGGAGTGGCCCGGGAAAAAGGCAGGCTGCTCTCGTATCTCACCTCTGGAGGGACAGCGGTCCTGGGGACGGATTGTCCTGAACTCCTTTCCCGGATCCCTGATCGTGACGATATCCAGCTGGTCGGTTTTTCCAGCCGCGACCCCGGAGCTGCCTACTTTGGGGACTGTCTGGAGTCGACCCTGTCCAGGAGTGTCTTCTCCCTGAGGCTGAACACACGGGAAGTGGTCGTGGAAATCGGCTATCCAGGACGGTTCATGCTGGAAAATGTTCTGGCGGCGGCAACAGCCGCTGATACCCTGGACCTGGATACAGAGTTCATCCAGGCCGGTCTGTCCGCAGCAACCCTCCCTGAACACCGCTGTCAGGTTTATTCCCTGGGAGGCTATCAGATCATCGATGACTGTTACAACGCCAATCCCCTGGCCATGCAGCGAGTCATCACCGATTGCCGGGAAATGGACCCGGCCGGGCCTCTGATTCTGGTCCTCGGGGAAATGAAGGAACTCGGTGCAAAGGCCCCTGAGTCCCACCGGGCCTTGGGGGAATTGGCCGCAGGGTCGGGATGCAGGCAGTTGATCTACTTTGGAAATTTCAGCCATGAGGTCAAGGAGGGTTTCGTGAAGGACCGGAGAGAGGGCGATTTTGTCCAGGTGTCCGACAGCAGGGAGTTTCTGTCCGCCTGGAAGCGGCTTAAACTGCCTCAAGGGACAGCACTTTTTAAAGCATCCCGGGGCTGCGGGCTGGAAAAATTCGTGACCGCCCTGGTGCAGGAGCTCAGCTGATGTTTTATCATCTCCTGTTTCCCTTGAGCGATGTCGTCAGCTTCTTCAACGTCTTTCGCTACATCACCTTCAGGTCTGTCTATGCCCTGGTGACCGCTCTCCTGCTCTGCATTCTCCTGGGACCCAGATTGATCGCCTGGTTGGAAAGGATCAAATACAAGCAGAACATCCAGGAGGATGTGACCAATCACCGGAACAAGCAGGGAACTCCCACCATGGGCGGAATCCTGGTCTGGGGGAGTCTGCTGCTCAGTGTTCTGCTCTGGGGGGATCTGACCAATACCTATTTATGGCTGACCATTTTTCTGTTTTCCGGTTTCGGGCTCATCGGCTTCATCGACGATTACTTAAAGGTGGTCAAGAAACAGAATAAGGGGCTGAGCGTCAAAGGGAAATTCCTGGCCCAGGTCCTGGTGGCCGGGGCCGCGGTCACGGTGTTGATCTGTTTGCCGGGGTACTCCAGCGTCCTCTACGTGCCTTTTTTCAAATCCCTGCAGCCTGATCTGGGCTGGCTGTACCTCCCTTTCGCCCTGGCGGTCATCGTCGGTTCATCCAACGGGGTCAATCTGACCGACGGTCTCGATGGTCTGGCTATAGGACCGACCATTATCGCCGCCGGGTGTCTGACCATCTTCGTCTATGTCGCGGGCCACGCCAGGCTGGCGGATTACCTCCAGGTGGCCTCGGTCGCAGGCGTCGGGGAGGTCACGGTTTTTTGCGGGGCTTTGGTTGGCGCGGGTCTGGGCTTTTTATGGTTCAACGCCTATCCCGCCCAGGTCTTCATGGGCGATGTGGGCAGCCTGAGCATCGGCAGTGTCCTGGGTTTCATCGCTATTTTGTGCAAACAGGAGCTGGTGCTGGTTATCGTCGGGGGCCTGTTTGTTGTGGAAACGGTCTCGGTCATTATCCAGGTCGGCTATTTCCGATTCACCGGAGGCAGGCGCATTTTCCGAATGGCCCCGCTGCATCACCATTTTGAGATGATCGGAACCCCGGAGTCCAAGATCAGTGTCCGCTTCTGGATACTGTCCATCCTGCTGGCCCTGGTGGCCCTGAGTACCTTGAAGCTGCGGTGAGGAGAGGAGCAGTGAGGAGTGAGCAGTGAGCAGTGAGTAGTGAGTAGTGAGGAGTGAGGAGTGAGGAGTGAGTAGTGAGGAGTGAGGAGTGAGGAGTGGGGAGCGCGGAGCTCGGAGCGCGGAAAGGGGAACTCGGAACGCGGAACTCGGAACTCGGAACGCGGAACGCGGAACGGGGAGCGCGGAAAGCGGAACGCGGAACGGGGAGCGCGGAACGGGGAACTCGGAGCTCGGAACGCGGAGTGCGGAGCGGGGAGTGCGGAGCGGGGAGTGCGGAGCGGGGAGTGCGGAGTGCGGAATGCGGAATGCGGAACGGGGAACTCGGAGCTCGGAACGCGGAGTGCGGAGCGGGGAGTGCGGAGCGGGGAGTGCGGAATGCGGAATGCGGAGCGGGGAGTGAGGAGTGGGGAGCGCGGAATGTGGGATGTGATACTGATCCAATTTTGGTTTTTACAACAAAGATTGCTGATCCCAAGGCTCTATGCCTAAATTTCCAAATAAGCTGAGTTGGATCAGTATAAGTTGGATCAGTAGAGCATCTTGTTCGTTGCCGGACAGGTGGCCAGGCATGCTCACTGTGAAAGTGATGAAGAGGGAGTGCTTCTACACAAAACCCGAAACGTGATATGAAAAGTTTGACCCAGAAAAGAGGACCCCGACTGCAGGGAAAGCGAGTTGCGGTGGTGGGGGCCGGCAGGTCGGGAGTAGCGGCGGCCAGACTGGCCCGGGCCGCAGGGGCCGGGGTCTGCCTGCTGGAACGGACAGCGTCGGCCCTTGCTCCCCATTTGCAAGACGAACTGCAGGCATCCGGAGTAGAGCTCAGAATCGGGGAGCACGCAGCGCAATATTTTTCCGACGCGGAACTGGTCATCCTCAGTCCAGGGATTCCAGCACGGGACATACTTCCACTGCTGCCTGGCCCAGAGGAGATTCCGGTTGTCTCCGAACTGGAGATGGCTTCCTGGTTTGTGTCCGAACCGGTTATCGCCGTGACCGGAAGCAACGGCAAGACCACAACGGTCTGCCTGATCAGCCGGATTTTTGAATCCCAGGGTTGGGACGTCTTTCTGGGGGGCAATATCGGCACCCCTCTCTCGGAGTATGTCCGCAAACAGGAGCGGGCGGACCTTGTCATTCTCGAAGTGTCCAGTTTTCAGCTGCAGAACACGTCCACCTTTCGACCCTCGATCGCGGTGTTTTTGAATTTCAGCTTGAATCACCTGGATTACCACCTGGATATCCAGGAGTACTGGCAGGCCAAGACCAGGATCTTTGTAAACCAGGACCTGGGGGATACGGCCATCCTGCCCGGTGAATGGCGGGACCGTGAGATCGAACCTCTCAAGGACCGGGTCCGAAGAATCTATATCGAGGGCTGTGATGATTTTCGGTGTCTGCATCTTCTGGGTGGCCACAACAGGATGAATATGGAGGCCGCCAGCCTCGCCTGCGGATGCTTCGGCATAGAACAGGAACAGGCCCGTGCCGCGATGAGGACCTTTCAGGGACGTCCACATCGCCTGCAGCTCATTCGGGAAGTGGATGGCTTGCAATTTGTCGACGATTCCAAGGCGACGACCCTAAAGGCCCAGGAGGCAGCTCTGAAGAGTTTTCAGGCTCCGATCCTCCTGCTGGCCGGGGGGAGGTTTAAAGGGGGCCGGCCGGAGCGGCTGGCCGAACTGATTGCCGACCGGGTCAAGGCGGTGGGTTTGTTCGGGGAGAGCCGGGAGCTCTTTAGCGAGGCTTGGAAAGACAGCGCTCCCCTCTTCTGGGAACCGACCCTGGAAAAGGCCTTTCACAGAATCGTTGCCCTGGCGGCAGGGGGGGATGTGATCCTGCTTTCTCCGGGGACCTCCAGTTTCGATCTCTTTGAAAACTATGAGCAGCGGGGCCGGGCCTTCAGCGATCTGGTCCGGGGGTATAGGTCAGACCCCGCGGTTTGAAGGAAAAAACCAAAACCCAATCGGTATAACGGCTTTACCATGACGCAGGCTCCGGACAACCAGAAGAAAGTCCAGAGGATCGAACTGGACATCGCCCTGTTGGGCTCGGTGCTGGTCCTGATGGCCTTGGGTCTGCTGATGGTCTTCAGTTCCAGCGGGATCATGGCCGAGCGGGTAAAGGGGGATGCCCTCTATTTCTTCAAGAGACAGGTCGTTTACTCCCTGCTGGGACTGGGCGTGATCTGGGCCGTACTGTCCATCCCCCGGGCCTTTTTCTACAGATCGGTCTATGTCTGGTTTTTGGGAAGCATCCTGCTGTTGGGTCTGACTTTTTCCCCTCTGGGAATCACCGCGGGCGGCGCCTGCCGCTGGATAGACCTGGGTGTGGCCACGTTTCAGCCCCTGGAAGCGGCCAAAGTCACTTTGGTCCTCTATCTGGCCTATTTTTTCAGCCAGAAACAGGACAAACTCAAAACCTTCAGTGTGGGCTTTCTGCCCCCGTTGTTTTTTACCGGTCTCCTGGCCGGGTTGTTGCTCCTGCAGCCGGATTTCGGGGGGGCGGTCTTTCTGGTGCTGCTCTTTTTACTCATGAGCCTGGTGGCGGGAACCAGAATGAGCTATCTCTTCGGCTCGGTGCTTTTAAGCGCTTCTCTGGCCGGAGTCATGATCCTCCAGGCCCCGTACAGGCTTGACCGCTGGCTGGCCTTTCTGCACCCTTTTCAGAACGCGCAGACCACCGGCTACCAGCTGGTCCAGTCCCTGTACGCTCTGGGCGCCGGGAATCTCTTCGGCCAGGGGCTGGGGGAAGGCAAACAGAAGCTCTTTTTTCTGCCCGAGGCCCACAACGATTTTATCCTGGCCGTACTTGGCGAGGAACTCGGCTTTATCGGGATTTCCCTGGTCTTTGTCTGCCTGGGGATCATCCTGATCAAAAGCATTCACATCAGTCTCAGACAGCCGGTACTCCAGGATCGCCTCACCGGCCTGGGGCTGGCCCTGGTCATCCTGCTGGGCGCTTTCCTGCACGCGGCAGTGGTCCTGGGCTCTGTGCCCCCGAAGGGATTGCCGCTGCCGTTTATCAGCTATGGGGGCTCGAACATGCTGGCCATGTCCTGGTCCGTGGGCATGATCCTGAAGATCGGAACCCAGAGGAGATAACCCGGATTGAAACGGATGGTCATTGCCACCGGTGGAACCGGAGGTCACATTTTTCCGGCACTGGCAGTAGCCCAGGCCTTGAAAGCCGGCTTCCCCGGGATTGAACTCAGATTCGTCGGCGGGGACAGCGGTCCGGAATCCGAAATCATCCCCAGGGCGGGGTTTCCCTTTTGGGGCCTCCCGGCCAAAGGGGTTCTGGGAAAGGGAATAATAAGCAATATTGGCACGTTGTCCTGGATGCTTCAAAGTCTGGTCAAATGCCGGAGATTTTACAAATACTTTGGCCCGGAGCTGGTCCTGGGCTTTGGGGGCTACGCCAGTTATGTTCCGCTTCGCCTGGCCGTCCGGCAGAAGAGAACAACGGTCATCCACGAGCAAAACAGGAGCCCGGGGATGTGCAACCGCCTGCTGGCCAAACGGGTGGACCGTATCTTTCTGTCTTTTCCAGATGACGGCACCTGCTTTGACCCGACCAGGGTGGTGGTCACCGGGAATCCCGTCCGGGCGGATCTGGCCGGTGTCGGAGATCGGCAGAAGAAGTACTATGGAAACAATCGAAACGGGAAGAATGTCCTGGTTCTGGGGGGGAGTCAGGGGGCCAGGGCCATCAATGAGGCCGTAGTCAAGGCCCTGCCGGTCTTGAAATCCCAGGGAGTCAGCCTCAGGCACCAGACGGGCCGGGCCGATTGGGAGAAGGTCAGACAGGCATATCAGTCTCAGGACATGGATCCTGAACAGGTCTGTGCCTTTATTGAGGACATGGCCGCGGCTTATGTCTGGTCCGATCTGGTCGTATCCAGGGCCGGGGCTTCCACGGTTGCCGAGCTCATGGCCGTGGGGAGACCGAGTATTTTGATCCCCTATCCCTATGCGACCGGCGGGCATCAACTCCACAATGCCAGGGAGCTGGAAAAGTGGGGGGCGGCCATGGTTCTGGAGCAGAGTTATCTCCAGGAGGTGGATTTCGGACGGATGGTCACTGATCTGCTGGCGGTCCCGGAAAAATTGTCGGAAATGGGACTTGCCGCCGGCAAAAGGGGACATCCGGAGGCGGCCCGGGAGATCGTCAGGGAACTCGAGCGGTTGGCAGGGGATTGTTGAGAGAGGTTCTGATCAGAAATATAGGATCGCAAATGGCCGGGTCTCCGAAAAGAGAAGGGCTTCTTTCGACCTGTTTTTTTTCAAAAGAGAAGGAAATTCGATGTTCGAATTTCGACACTCTCCCACCTGTAAGGTAAGAATCCATGATGATAAACAGTTATCCACAATTGAGTCGGTGACAAGGCCAGAAATTCGAACCATGAAAGGAAAAGTACAAAACATTCATATGGTGGGCATTGGGGGTTCCGGCATGAGCGGGATCGCCGAAGTCCTTGTAAACCTCGGCTATCGGGTCAGTGGATCTGATATCAAGCAAAACGGTGCAGTTGCCCGCATGCAGGATATCGGGGTCAGGGTCTGCCTGGGCCATGCTGCCGCAAACCTCGATCAGGCGGATGTTCTGGTCAAATCCACCGCAGTCGCTGACCAGAATCCGGAGGTCATGGAGGCCAGGAATCAGGGGA
>JAIPDR010000196.1 GCA_021737615.1 Desulfohalobiaceae bacterium
AATTTTACCAGCGATATGGTTTTATCGATTTTCCTGAACATTCCAACAGGATGTTCATACCGATGAAAATCGTCGAAAAGCTGTTCAATCCGTAAGATAGCATAATATTTGTCTTCTTGCGCATTCTAATAAAAAATAGATAGTTATACGAGCACTGCCAGATGCAAGGCTGGCTTGGTACCCGCGATGGGGGCATGCAGCACAGGATCCGCGTCAGAACTGGAAAATTGCTGGGTCGGGGTAAGGAAATCAAAGGTCAAATTCCTTTAGGAACAGACGGTGATATTCTGGCTCGCTCAAATGGGTCTTCATGAGCCTGAAGAGCAGGTTGAAGACCTCTTCCAGTTCGGCCTGGGTCAGCCTCTTGACCAGGGTTTTAATGAGGGCGTCGTCGGAAAATTTCTGCAGATAGTAGATCATCGTTTTTTCGTCGGTCTCCCGATCCAGTCCGAAACCGACCAGACCGCTGTACTCCTCCACGAAGTCATGAGAATGTTTTGTCAAAGCCGCCTCCTCATCGTTTTTTTTGAAACAAAGGGATCATTTCCTTTGCCGATCCCACCTGTCCGCTTTTATACCAGAAGTTGGCATAATTTGCGGTTTATGACGACCGTAAGTATAAAAACCGATACCCCTCTTCTGTTTCCCTGACCTCGAGCCCGAATCCGGGAAGCGTCTTGAACAGCGAGCGGCCAAAGAGAAATTCCAGAACCAGGTCTTCGGTTCCTGTTCTGTCCTGCAACGACTTGCGCATTCCCAGATCCAGCCCCACCATCCCGGCCAGTTCCTCCAAATCCGGCCTGTCCGGTTCCGCGTTGGCCTTGATTCTGTCCGCCAGCTCAGCCACCCGGGCATAGGAACACTGCTCTTCATGCTCGTCTACGATCTGCTTGATGGCTGAATCCGGGCTGAAGAGATCTGACCGGGCCAATCTGTCTGTTGCATACACCCTACGGATCTTACTGACGTCCCAGCACTCGAGCACCCGGCATTCCAGGGGCCGGGACCCGTATATTTGACAACCGCTCGTTTTGCCATCAAAAAAGATGCAGGCGGCCTCATGCCTTTTTGCTCTGATCCGGATCATCTCCTCGGGGAGTTGGATGGTCCGGTCCATGACGTTGTCCCGGACCAGTTCCTCCCGGCGCAGGGTCAGGAGGTGCTCCTTTTGCAAGATACCCTGTTCATAGAGTCTTTTGTCCTCCCGGTGCAGGCCCGGAGGTCCCTTGCGACAGCAGGTCCCGCAGCGTTGACACTTGTTTTTTTCTTTCTCCATAGCCAACAGTACTAATTTATAATATAATTTGATTTCACTACATCAAAGAGACCCCAGCAAACCCTATGCTCCTCGAATTCATTGAAGAACACCACCAGTTGATCGGCTGGTTAGGACTGCTTTCCGTCCTGACTTTTTTCGGCAGTCTCCTGATCATACCCTGGATAATAGCCCGCATCCCTGCCGATTATTTTCAGTATGAAAAACGAAACCCCGCATACCCGCAAAGCTCCAGTCCAGTCTTGAGTAAGACCCTGAACCTGTTGAAGAACCTCCTGGGCTGCCTCTTCATCCTGGCCGGCCTGGGTATGCTCTTTCTACCCGGCCAGGGATTGTTGACCATTCTTATCGGGATGATGATGATGAACTTCCCGGGCAAGTACCGTCTGGAAAAGAAAATCCTCTGTAGACCATCCGTGCTCAGGGCCATCAACTGGATTCGGACCAGGAGCAAGCACCCGCCCTTAACAGTCAGCCAAAACGGAGGGCTGTGCGAGAGTAAAAATCCGGATAAGGAGCCTCTCTGACCCTGAATTGAATGCTAGAGCGGCTGTTCACTTCCGTGCTGTGCTTCAGCCTATCCAAGATTCCGACAATTTTCAATTATCCGGTTTGAGCCCCGGACTTCAGGTCCGGAGGCTCAAACCGGATTATAGCCCCTTTACAGCCGGGGCTTGGAATAGTATACAAGGAGTTGGCATACATTGCGCTTTTATCTGCCGGCAATGAAAACTTTCCTAGGAGCTTTTATGTCTCAATCCAGCCAACTCTTTGCAAAAGCCCGGACTCTGATCCCCGGTGGCGTGAACAGCCCGGTCCGGGCCTGCAGAAGTGTCGACAACGAACCTCTGTTCATCACCAGCGGCAAGGGAAGCCGGATCACCACCGAGGAAGGCCGGGAACTCATCGACTATGTCATGTCCTGGGGACCGCTCCTTTTGGGGCACTGTCATCCGGAAGTCAGCGAAGCCGTACACCGCACGGTGGACCGGGGCTCCAGCTTCGGCGCCCCCTGCCGTCAGGAAATCGACCTGGCTGAATCCATCATAAATGCCCTGCCGGCGGTGGATATGGTCAGGATGGTCAACTCGGGCACGGAGGCCACCATGACCTCCCTGCGTCTGGCCCGTTCCTTTACCGGAAAAGAGAAGATCCTCAAATTCATAGGCTGCTATCACGGTCATGTGGACAGCCTGCTCGCAGAGGCCGGCTCCGGCATGGCCACACTCTCTATCCCGGGGACTCCGGGGGTGCCTGAAGACACGGTCAAGCAGACCCTTCTGGCTCCCTACAACGATCTCGATACCGTGGAATCCATTTTCCAGGAGCAGGGTCAGGAAATCGCCGCGGTCATTGTCGAACCGGTTGCCGGGAATATGGGTCTGGTTCCGCCCCGGGAGGGATTCCTGCAGGGCCTGAGGGCCATCACGGAAAAAAACAACTCACTCTTGATCTTCGACGAAGTCATCACCGGCTTTCGGATGTCTTTTGCCGGGGCTCAAGGCCTCTTCGGCATCAATCCGGATCTGACCTGTCTGGGTAAAATCATTGGAGGCGGTTTCCCCGTGGGAGCCCTGGGCGGCAAGAAGGAAATCATGGAGCAACTGGCCCCCTGCGGCCCGACCTATCAGGCCGGAACCCTGGCCGGGAATCCAGTGGCCATGGCCGCCGGATCCGCGACCCTGAACATTCTTTCCCGGATGGACTATGAGAACCTGAGCCAACGGACCGCTCGGTTCGCTTCTGAACTGAAGAACATCCTCGAATCCAAAGGGGTCCCCGTTCAGCTCAACTGTCTGGGATCGGCCTTCACTCTGTTCTTCAGCCCGGATCCAGTCTCCGATTTTGCTTCAGCCAAGAAATCGGATACCGGATTGTTTCAATCCTTTTACAACCAGATGCGCAAGCAGAACATCTATCTGGCTCCGTCCGGATTTGAATGCACCTTCACTTCATTTGCACACACGGACCAGGACCTGGAGACAACCCTGGAAGCGGCCAGGATGATTCAATTTTGAGACGTTTCGATCTGATCCAGTGCCCATGAAGTGATCCGCTTTTCATCCTCAAGGCGTAACGCCGTTTTCCCTGGAATGCCGGGGTTGACAATCCCCCTTTCCGGTGAGTAGATAAAGGCCAATTGTATTTATACCAGAAGTCGGCATACATTGCGCTTTTTATCTGCAGTCGATGAAAGCTTTCCCGGGCCATGTGATACAGGAGATTTATTTTGGGCCAACTTCTGGTAATGAAAACTTAACTTCAGACTTCGTAGCAGCGCCTTGACACTAAAGAGTAACTCTTTAAAATAATTGAAAATATATTTAATGACTTCAAAATTAGACAAAATATCGAAATTCGAATTTCGTGCTTAGAATTTATCTAATCTGATATTTGTCCAAAAAAATATCCAAACTTTGGAGTACGGGAAAGAGCTCTAAATTTTTGATGAGCGTAAGTATAAATATCCGTTTTGAGTCCCCTTCCCAATGAGGGGGCTCAAAACGGATAACGAGGCATGCCATGAACTCAGATTCCAAAAACCGTGATGAGGAAATCATCGAGTTGACCGAGGTTTTCGACGAAGACAAAATTGAAGAAGAAGATCTGGATCAGGAACTCAAGGATTTTCTTGCCGATACAGAAGATAACGATTACCAGCCTCCGCCTGATTCGGAGAAAAGAGAAACCCGGGATACGGACTCCGATCTTGATTCCTTTTTTGACCGGGATGAGGCAGATGAGGAAAGGGATGAAGAGTGGACCTTCCGGAGCGATCGGGATGACCGGGTTTCTGACTTTCAGGATACCGACCTCGAACTCGAGGAAGAACCGGAAGAGGAAGGCACTGAAGAAACTGCGGAACTGGAAAGCCTGTTTGCCGATTTTGAAGAAGATCAGAAACCGGCTTTTCAGACAGAATCACTCGCGGAACGGCTTAAGGCAACTGACAGCAGACTGGACAAGATGGCCGAAGACCTGCAGGAGTTGAACGTAAAACTGTCCCTTCTGCCTCCGGCGTCAACCTTGAACTCTCTTGTGGAGAAAGAAGAGAAGGAGCCGGAACAGGAGCTGTCCCAAAAAGCCGAAGACTCGCTCCTGGAAAAGGTCTCCGGACTCATCGAGGACAAGATCGAAAAAAAGTTCAGCCCAGTCCAGCAGGACCTTCTGGAAAAGCTCGAACTGCTTGAATCCAGGATTTCCGGACTATCCCGGAAAACCGAAACCCTGGAAAAAGACAGCCAGGCCCTGCAGGAGGCTAAACCCGACACAAGCGAGCTCGAGGCAAAAATCTCTGGACTATCCGAGCAGGCAACAAATCTGGAAATAGAGCTCCGGAGTCTCCAGGAGTCAAAACTGAACCGCAGCGATCTCGATGAAATGAAGGATCAGCTCAAGGAAGAGCTGCTGACCGAGATCAGGAAAACCGTTCCCAGAGCCGCAGCCGAGATCATCCGCGAGGAGATCGAAAAAATGCAAAATGAGTAGGCAATAAAAAAAAAGAGGGGTGCTTCACAGGTTTCTCTCTTTACCCGTCCGGTGCCCTTGCCAAGTGGTGGCCAAGGTCATTTCCCCTCCGGGCGGGTTTTTTTTATGGAGCGCGACATGGACAAAATCCAAAAAATGGCCTTGCAGACGACCAAGGAAATCGTGGTCAAATTCATCGAGATCGGCAGGATCTCGCCCGGGAATTTCGATCAGTTCTTTTCCTCCATCTACCATGAGGTTCTGAGGACCATCATGGAACAACAACCCTCGGATTCCGGACCCGAACTCCATGAACAGGGGGACTGAATTCCCAGACCCGGGGGAACACGGGCGACGGGTGGCCTCGATGTTCAACCGGATCTCCCCCTGGTATGATCTGCTCAATCATACCCTGAGCCTAGGCCTGGATTTTTACTGGAGAAAGAAACTGCTGCAGACGGTCCGGCTGCAGACAAGCGGCAGGGTCCTTGACCTGGCTGCCGGGACCATGGACGTCTCCAGACAGCTTCAAAAACAGGGCCGCTGCTCCGGGATCCTGGCCATGGATTTTTCCCGGCCCATGCTTGAAAAAGGACGCAAAAAGATAGACCCGGACCATGTCCTCCCGCTGGCTGCCGATGCCCGGGACATCCCCCTGCCGGAGGCGAGTGTCGATTGCGTGACCATTGCCTTCGGCATCAGGAACATCCTGCCCAGAGAGAAGGCCTACGCCGAGATCTTTCGTATTTTAACTCCCGGAGGCAGGCTCTGTATACTGGAGTTCGGCTCTGGTCGGCAAAAGATCTGGGGCGGGATTTACAACCTGTACCTGCAGAGAATTCTCCCCGGCATCGGCCGCCTGGTTTCCAGGGATCGATCAGCCTACGGGTATCTCGCGGAGACCATCAGAGAATTCCCAACGGCCGAAGACCTGAAAAAAGAACTCCTGGAATCCGGTTTCCGGCGGGCGGAGCATCGCTCACTGACCTCGGGGATCGTCTGTCTGCACATCGCGGACAAGTAATACTTGTCGAATATTACGGTTAGGGTCGTTATAAAATAAACACGTCAAATTCTCACCAGAGGCTTGGATAGAAGATTTTTTTCCTTTTTCTTAACCGTGAACCGTGAACCGTGAACCTTCTTAACCTCTTGTCGTGAACCTGGAACCTTTTGGGTTGCGGGCGAAGCCCGCTTCAGAGTTGTCTGCCCAGATAAACCAGCCCCAGGCCAAGCAGCAGGGCCACGACTCCGATCTTGCGCAGGGCAGCCGGGGGCTGCTCCAGGAGTATCCGTAAAATTCGCGGCATCCGTTCAGCAAATAAAAAATAGGGCAGGCCCTCCAGGATGAGGGCCAGGCCCAGGGCGATAATCAATAGTGAAAAATCGAAGCTCATAGGGTTCTATAATACTTATTGCATTTTAAAATAAAGGGTTCAAGAATTCGAAGATCCGAGGGTCCGGGAATCAACATCAAGTCTCAACAGCCCCCATTCAGGTATCCCTCAATCTCTCAATCCTCTCATTTTAGCATTCCAGCATCACTTTCTTCTCATTCCCTGATCCAGACCCAGATCTTGACCGCGATCCATTCCAGAACCATGACCGGGTTGGTCTGATAGTTCAAAATCTCCAAGGCCTTATCCAACAAACCATCCACCCGGCCAAAGGAGACCCGTTGTAAACTATCGAGCCAGAATTGCTGGGCAGCGCCTTCTGCCCTTCCGGACATGGCCTGAAGCAGGTTCCGCTGACTGCAGAGCACGATGGATCGGACCAGGTTGCGGTCCAGCTCTTTTTTCCGGCTGGTGTGCTCGAAAAGGCCCTGCCCGGTCCGCCAGAACTCAAGCAAACACCCCTCCCACTTCAGGACAGAGTCTTCTTCCTCTCCCTCTTCTTTCCGCCAATTCAGGGTCAGGACCATGCTTCTGGAGACCAGGGTGGGCAACAGACGACTGCGCAGGGGAACCAAAAGCACGAAGACGTTTCCCGGAAAAGGCTCCTCCAGAGATTTCAGAAGGCTGTTCGCGGCGGACACGGTCAAACCCTGGGCCTCGTTGAAGACAAAACAGCGCGGCCCGCCATATTCCGGTTTTTCCCCCATCATGCGCCTGATCTGTCTGACCTCGTCTATTTTGACAGAGTCCTGGCTGCCGTCGAAAAAATAAACGTCCCTGAAGACCCCGGCCTTGATCTGACGGCAGGTCGAGCAGGAGAGGCAGGGCGGGTTTTCCTCCCTACAGTTCAGCAGGGCCGCCCAGTATGATCCGAGAGCGGACCGATCCTCCTCGCAGCCCCCTTCCAGAAGCAGGACGCCGGGAGGGTTTCCTTGCAGCCTGTGCAGATACCCCAGGAGCCGTTCCTGGTTGTCAGGAAGAAAATTTCCGATTTCCAATTTCCGATTTCCAATTTTAAAACTGAACAGATTCCAGGCCTGTTATCTGTTCATATCCGGACTGTGAAAGTGTATTCAACCATCACCTGAACAGCGTCTGCTCCCGGTCCGGACCCACGGAGACCATGCTCACCCCGACCCCCAGGACTTCTTCGATGCGCTCGATGTAGACCCGGGCCGCTTTGGGGAGCGAATTCCAGGAACGTACGCCGGAGATATCTTCTTCCCAGCCGGGAAGGGTTTGGTAGACAGGATGCACCTCGGCCAGTCCATTTTCCTTCTGGGGAGGATATAAAACCTGCTCCCCTCCATGATTGTAGGCCACACACAGCTTCAACTCGGGCAGACCGCTCAGGACGTCCAGTTTGGTCAAGGCGATGCCGGTCGGGGAATTCAAACGGGCCGACTCTCCCAGAAGGACCAGATCGAGCC
>JAIPDR010000197.1 GCA_021737615.1 Desulfohalobiaceae bacterium
CTGGAAGAGGTTGTCCAATATTCCCAGGAAGCACTGGAACTCTGCGCCTCCCTGGGAGACTATCAGACCTCCCTGACCAAGTTCAAAAACAGAAAAGACATTTTTGAACGGGCCGTCCAGGGTCTCAAACAGCTCCTGCCCATATCCTTTTACGCCTTTTATGCAGTCGACGGATCGACTTCGGACATCGAGCTCGAGCATTGCGACCGGCCCGAATGGGAATCCATGATCGAGGAAACGGTCGATCATTTGATTGAAAAAGGGATGGTGGCTCTGGCCTTCCGGGAAAAAAGGACCCTGACCTCCCGGTCCAGGGACGGCAAATACAATCTCCTGCTTCACGCCCTGGCCACCACGTCCAAGACCTATGGGATATTCATCTGCTTTTTGGAGAAAAAGCCCTTTGAACAGTACATCGTCGACAAAATAACCACCATAATCATAAAATCAACCTGTTATGCATTAGAAAACTTTGAACTCTACCAACTGATAGATCAGAAGAACGAAGAATTGATCGACAAAAACGCTCAGCTCTCGAAATCGGAAATCATCTACAGAAACACCTTTGAAAACACCGGCAATCCAACCCTGGTCGTTGATTCCCAGGGGGAGATCGTCTATTCGAACACTGAATTCCTCCAATTCTCCGGGTATACCCGGAAGCAGTTGATCGGCAGGAAAAAAATTTCCGACTTCATCATCCAAGATCCCCAATTCAGTTTTCCGAGGCTCCTGTCAAGTGCAAAAAGAGATCCCCGGGGAAAACCCACTGAGTATACCTTCGAAAACCAGGCAAACCAGAGAAAAACGGTCTTTTTGAAAATCTCCGCCCTGGGCCTCGATGATCAATACATCATCTCGCTCACTGATGTGACCACCCTCAAGGAGGTTGAAAAAAAACTCCACTTCCAGGCTTTTCACGACCCCCTCACCAACTTGCCGAACCGGCTGCTCCTGCAGGACAGGCTCGCGCAAGCGATTAAAAAAAAGAAACGGCACCAGAACTTCAACTATGCCGTTATCTTCATCGATCTGGACCGGTTCAAGACCATCAACGACACCTTGGGGCATCACTTAGGCGACCAGCTGCTTATTCAAGTCGCCCGAAAGCTGTCGAAATCCATTCGGGACATGGACACTCTGGCCAGATTCGGCGGCGACGAATTCGTGATCCTGCTTGAGGATATTCAAGGCGCTCAAGACTGCGAGCTGGTCTCGCAAAGGATCATCAATGAATTTAAAGAGCCTCTGGACCTAAACGGCCATGAAATTTTCCTGACCATGAGCATGGGCATTCTGGTCAGCACGGAACAGCAGGTCGAACAGGCGGACGTAATCCGCCTGGCCGACATGAGCATGTATGAGGCCAAAAAGAAGGGCCGCAACCAAGTGATCTATTTCCATGAAATTGAAGACAAGGACATCGAGCAAAAACTTCTTCTGGAAAATCATCTGCAAAGCGCCATCCAGAAAGGAGAATTCTTTGTCCAATACCAGCCCCTGATCGACCTGAACACCAATTTGCTCTACGGCCTAGAAACGCTTGTCCGCTGGCGACACCCGGAACTCGGCATCGTTCCCCCCAACAGTTTCATCCCCATTGCCGAGGAAACCGGACTGATCATCCCTTTGGGACAAAAAATATTCGAACTTGCCTTTACCGATTTCGTCAGGTGGTTGTCCCGCTTCTCCCTGGCCGATAAGCTCTGCCTGAGCATCAATCTCTCGGTCAAGCAGCTTTTTGAAAAAGACTGTGTCGAAAACATCAGAACAATGGCCGCCGAGGCCGGGCTGCCCCTTGAAAAGGTCAATCTCGAAATCACCGAAAGCATTTTCATTGATAACACGACCCAGGTTTTACAGACAATCAACAAGCTCAAAAAATTAGGGATTTCAATTTCGATAGATGATTTCGGCACCGGCTACTCGTCTTTAAAATACCTCAACCAATTTTCCATCGACCTCGTAAAGATAGACAAGCTTTTGACCAAGAACATTACCAGAGACAAGACCAATTTCAACATAGTCAGCTCGATGCTGGAATTATGCGCAAAACTGGATATCAAAGTCATGGCCGAAGGGATCGAAGAACTCCAACAGCTGGACAAGCTGAAGGAGATGAAGTGCCACCTCGGACAGGGCTTTTACTTCGCCCATCCGCAAAACAGAAAAGTCATCGAGCAGATGCTCCTGCAGAAAAATACGGGCGGGGACTGGCCCCTGATTCAGGGTTGAAAACCAGGGAAAGAGGGTTCAATATCTTACGATAACAGAAAGAGGTCCGCCACCACCCCGAAACAGAGCACCAGCGCTATCAGGCCGTTCAGGGTAAAAAAAGCCAGATTGACACGGCTCATGTCATCTGCGGAAACCAGTCTGTGCTCGAAGAGCAGGAGGGCGCTGACCAGAAACCAGATCACGAAATACACTCCCCCGAGGGAAGCGGTCCAGCCGGCCAGCAGGAAGAACAGGGAAGCCAGCAGGTGGGAAAGAGTAGACAAATGCAGGGAACCTGGAAGATCCAGACAGGCCGGGGCAGACTTCAAACCCAGACTGCGATCGAAGTCCCGGTCCTGACAGGAGTAGAGGATATCAAATCCGGCCACCCAGAAGAGAACCCCGAAAAAAAACATGACCGCCGGAAGGGCCAATCTCGGCTCATAGGCCAGCCAGCCGCCCACCGGGGCCAGGCCAAGAACCGAACCCAGCCAGAAATGGCAGAGCCAGGTCAATCTTTTACTGTAGCTATAGAGTCCGGACCAGATCAGGGCCAGCGGGGAAAGCAGCAGGCAGGTCTGGTTCAGGCCGGCACAGCTCAGCACGAAAACAATGCCCATGGCCAGGGTCAGACTCCAGGCTTGAGCCACGGACATTTCCCCGGTCACAAGGGGTCGGGTCCTGGTTCTAGGATTCCGGGCGTCAATCCTCCTGTCCAGGAGCCGGTTGACCCCCATGGCAAAGGACCTGATGGCCACCATGGCCAGACCCACCAATAGCAGCTTGTCCCAGCCGGGCCAGCCCCTTGCGGCCAGAAACAAACCAATCAGGGCAAAGGGCAGGGCAAAGATCGAATGCTCGATCTTGACCATGCGGCAGTAGGTCTTCAGCATCTATACTTACGCTCGTCATAAATTGAGGTTCTTGCTATTCGAAAGTCCTGGTAGTCGATGCTCTAATTTTCAGCAACATTGCAATTTATTTCTCTCGTAAGTATCTATAATTTACGCCAACTTCTGATAAAATTCATTTTACAGTAATCATTCAGCAACCTTCGATCCTTTAATCCTGCTCCAGGACCTCGGCCTTTAAAAACTTACGCTTGCCGCATTTCAAGACATGCTCGCCAGCCGACAACACATGAGCAGGATCCGTGATCTTTTGGCCGTCTCTGGTTACCGCCCCCTGATTGCACAACCGCTTGGCTTCTCCTTTTGACTTGAAGAGTCCGGAAAGGGCCATAACCTCGAGAATCGAGTTCTGATCCCCTGATTTCACCCTGACCACCGGAATATCCTCTGGCAGTTCCTGCCCGGAAAAGACCCGGTTGAATTCTTCCCTGGCCCGCCTGGCCGCCACCTGGCTGTGAAAACGGCCGGTGATTTCCAGGGCCAGCTCCTCCTTGACCGCTTTGGGGTGCAGCCTGCCGTCCTGAATGCCCTGTTGGAGTCCTTCGATTTCCTGTAGACTCTTGTCCGAGATGAGCTCGTAGTACCGGAACATGAGCTCGTCTGAAACAGACATGAGTTTGCCATACATCTCCTGGGGGGGCTCTTCAATGGCCACGTAATTTCCCAGGGATTTGCTCATCTTCTGCACACCGTCCAAGCCTTCCAGAATGGGCATGGTCAGGATGACCTGGGGCTCGAGCCCTTCCTGCCTCTGGAGAGTGCGGCCGACTAAGAGGTTGAACTTCTGGTCGGTGCCCCCGAGTTCTACATCCGCCTTCATGGCAATGGAGTCGTAGCCCTGGGCCAGGGGATAGAGGAACTCATGGATGGAAATGGGCTGCTTGTTGACAAAGCGCTTGTGAAAGTCGTCCCTCTCCAGCATCCTGGCCACGGTGTACTTCGAGCAGAGTTGAACGAAGTCGTAGGCCGTGAATGTTTCCATCCAGGTCGAGTTGAAAAGGATCTCGGTCTTCTCCGGGTCCAGGATTCGAAAAATCTGTTTCTTGTAGGTCTCGGCGTTCTGAATCACCTCTTCTCTGGTCAAGGCTTTTCTGGTTTCGGATTTCCCGCTGGGATCCCCGATCAGTCCCGTAAAATCACCTATCAAAAAGAGGACCGTATGCCCGAGGACCTGAAAATGCCTCAATTTCTGGATAAGGACCGTGTGTCCGAGGTGCAGATCCGGAGCGGTGGGATCGAATCCGGCCTTGACGCGCAACGGAACCCCGCGTTTGAGTTTGGAAATCAGCTCCTGTTCATCTATGATCTCCTCACTCCCCCGCCTGATCAACTCGAGACTTTCCTCTATATCGTACTGCATCGAATCTTCCACCTTTCTCAAATTATACTGATCCAACTTAGCTTTTTGTGAAATTTGGGCCTGGAGGCTCGGGGTCTCCAGTCTTTGTTGTAAAATCCAAAATTGGATCAGTATACTTCATACGCCAAATTCCAGACTTCGCATCAACGTTTTGACATTTAAGCTTAACAATTTAAAATGATTGATATATTCTTAATGACTTTAAACTCTCCAAGGACTAAGCTCTACGAGCCGGAGGCGAATTTCGGGCTTAGAATTTATCATAACCTGATATTTGTCCAAAAAAATACCCAAACTATGGAGTACAGGAAAGAGTTCTGAATTCAGAGCTCTTTGTAGAAACTTCGTGCTTATTGAATAACCCAGTTCTTGGCAGAGAGATTCTTCGTTCGCGGACTCACTCAGAATGACAAGAATGCGGACTCACTCTCCGTCATTCCGGCGAAGGCCGGAATCCAGAGTGAAAAAAGCTGGACCCCGGCCTACGCCGGGGTGACGGAGTAAGAAAAATCAAGTTTCATACGAGAGGTCAGTAAATCCGAAGAATTACAGGAAAAAAAATCGCTTGAAGCGTTCATTCAAGACTTTTTGCAGATGCGTCAGCCTACGTGATCTCTCAAAAGTTTCATTGAAGGCAGATACAACCGCAATTATTGTCATTCTGGTATAACCATTAACCATTAACAATTAACAATTAACAATTAACAATTAAGAGGCCCCTGCGCTTCCCAGACCTGGATGTTCAGCGTCCTTCCACTTTGTGCGTCGATGTCCAGAAGCGCCCCCTGGAGCTTTATTTCTCCTCCGGCCAGGACGAAGCGTTGCGGCAGTCCCTGCACAAAGCCACGCTGGACCGTTTCCGGGTCCATCCCTAAAACCGAGTGACTGGGGCCGCACATGCCAAGGTCGGTGATGTACCCTGTCCCGCCGCTCAGGATCTGGGCGTCTCCGGTCTGGACATGCGTATGGGTTCCCAGCAGAGCACTGACCCTGCCTGCGAGATAATAGCCCAGGGCCTTCTTTTCCGAGGTGGCTTCGGCGTGGAAATCGACCAGGACGATGTCAGCCTCCTGCTTAAGGGTCTCGAGGATGCTCCCGGCAGTCCGGAAAGGACAGTCAACTGGCGACATGAAGACCCGGCCCAGGAGGTTGATCACCCCGACCCGGAGCCTAGCGATTGAAAAGAGATTGTATCCTCTTCCAGGGGCTTCGGGGGGATAATTGGCCGGCCTGAGCAGCCACCTGCTTTCATTGAGGAAGTTGTATATTTCCTTGTGCTTCCAGATATGATTCCCGGAGGTCAGGACGTCAATGCCTGCATTATGCAGTTCACTGGCGTTCTTCGGGACCAGGCCCAACCCTCCGGAAGCATTCTCCGCATTAGCCAGGATCAGATCCAGGTCCAAGTCCTGTCTCAAGCGGCCGATATTTTCCGTTACCGCTTTTCGAGCCTGTTTCCCGACGATATCACCTAAAAATAGGATACGCATGCAGCTTATTTCGCATAGTGGACAGCCCGTTTTTCCCGAATACAGGTCACCTTGATCTGCCCTGGGTAGGTCAATTTTTCTTCCACCGCTTTGGCGATGTCCCGGCTGATGGTGTAGGTCTCGTCTTCGCTGACCTTGTTGCAGTCGACCATCACCCGGAGTTCCCGGCCGGCCTGAATGGCGAAGACCTTGCCCACCCCTTTGAAATTTACGGCAACGTTTTCCAGGTCTTCAAGCCGCTTGACGTAATTTTCCAAGAGTTCTTTTCTGGCCCCGGGTCTGGCTCCGGACAGACTGTCCGCGGCCTGGACCAGGACGGCCAGGACAGAAGCCGGCTGCACATCTTCATGATGAGCGGCGATGGCGTGAATAATCTCCTTCGACTCGTTGTATTTTTTGGCCAGATCCGCACCGATGACCGCATGCGGCCCTTCGACCTCATGATCAACGGCCTTGCCGATGTCATGAAGCAAACCGGCCCGTTTTGCTTTTTTTTCATCCATTTTCAGCTCCGCGGCCATTATCCCGCAAAGCGAGGAGACTTCCAGGGAATGGTGGAGCACATTCTGGGAGAAACTGGTCCTGTAATACAACTGCCCGAGCAAGCGGACCAACTCCGGGTGAATGCCGTGGACTCCGACATCAAAGGTGGCCTGTTCTCCCTTTTCCCGAAGTTTGACCTCCATTTCCTTGTCCACCTTCTTGACCACATCCTCGATCCTGGCCGGATGGATCCTGCCGTCTCCGATGAGCCTTTCCAGAACCTGCTTGGCCTTTTCCCTGCGCAGGGGACTGTGGGCGGATATAACCACTGTCTCCGGGGTGTCGTCGACGATGAAATCCACCCCGGTGGCTGCTTCCAGAGATCTGATATTCCGGCCTTCTCTGCCGATGATCCGGCCTTTCATGTCTTCACTCGGCAACTCCACGGCCGATACCGAATATTCCGAGACATGATCCCCGGCATAGCGTTGAATAGCGGTTGCCAGCACCTCCCTGGACTTTCTGTCGGCGCTCTCTTTGGCTTCCATCTCGATCTGCCGGATCATTCTCGCGGCTTCATGCCGGGTTTTGCTTTCAATATCGGCGAATAAACTCTTCTTGGCCTCTTCCGCGGTCAGACCGGAAATTTCTTGAAGTTTCTGCTCCTGTTCAGCCAGAATATGCTGACACTGTTTCTCCTTTTTTTCCAATTCCCGTTCAGATTTGGCCAACCGCTTTTCCCAGTCGACCAGATCACTATCCTTTTTTGCGGCTCTTTCCTGCTTTTCTTCCAAGCGCTCTTCTTTTTGCTGCAGCCTGTCTTCCTGTTTCTTGACAATATTTTCCCGGCTTCTGATCTCCTGCTCCATTCCCCTTTTTTGTTTCTGCAGTTCCTCCTGTCCTTGAAGCAGCAACTCTTTCTTTTCGGCCCTGGCTTCCTTTTCGGCGTTCTCAATGATTTTTCTGGCCTGGCTGTTGGCCTCCGCCATTTTCCTGCCGGTTAAAAACTGCAGCAGGACATATCCAGCCACCAGTCCCACCAAGACTCCGGATAGGGCCACTAATAGCATCTCCATGTAGGTTTTCTCCTTTATGTCCTCAAACCACTAC
>JAIPDR010000017.1 GCA_021737615.1 Desulfohalobiaceae bacterium
TAGTTGTGCACCGGAACCTTGGGCCGGTTGAGCGGGATATGCTTGTAGTTGACCCGCAGGCGGGCCCGGTGGGCGTCGGCGTAGAAAAAGAGGCGGGCCAGCAGCATCTTGTCCGGGCTGGGACCGGTCCCCGGCACGAAGGTGTTCGGTTCGAAGGCCGCCTGCTCGATTTCGCTGTGAAAGTCGGTGGGGTTCCGGGTCAGGGTCAGCCGGCCGACCTCGGGCAGCGGGTAGTCACCGTGCGGCCAGACCTTGGTCAGGTCGAAGGGATTGAAGCGATAGGTCTCGGCCTCCTCGAAGGGCATGATCTGCACCTTCAGAGTCCAGCTGGGATAATCCCCCCGCTCAATGGCCTGGGACAGATCGCGGCGGTGGTAATCGGCGTCCTCGCCGGCAATCCGGTCGGCCCCCTCCTGAGTGAGGAAGTCGATGCCCTGGTCGGTCTTGAAGTGGTACTTGACCCAGAAGCGCTCGCCCTTGGCGTTGACCCACATGTAGGTGTGGCTGGAGTAGCCGTTCATGTGCCGCCAGGTCTTGGGGATGCCGCGGTCTCCCATCAGCCAGGTGACCTGGTGGGCGGACTCGGGGGACAAGGTCCAGAAGTCCCACTGCATGTCGTGGTCGCGCAGGCCGTTGTCAGCCCGGCGCTTCTGGGAGCGGATGAAGTGCTGGAACTTCATGGGGTCCCGCACGAAGAAAATCGGCGTGTTGTTGCCCACCAGGTCGAAGTTGCCCTCGCTGGTGTAGAACTTCAGGGCGAAGCCGCGCGGGTCGCGCCAGGTGTCCGGGCTGCCGCGCTCGCCTGCCACGGTCGAAAATCTGATCAACGTGTCCGTCTTCGTTTCCGGCTGGAAGACCGCGGCTTTGGTGTAGGCGCTGACATCCCGGGTCACCTCGAAGTGGCCGAAGGCCCCGGAACCTTTGGCATGTGGCTGTCGCTCCGGAATCCGCTCCCGGTTGAAGTTGGCCATCTGCTCGATGAGATAGTGGTCCTGCAGCAGAAGGGGCCCGTCCGGTCCCACGCTGAGGGAGAACTCGTCGCTGGATACGGGAATACCCGCGTCGTTGGTGGTGGGTTTGCGATCATTGTTCTTCATGGTGCTCTCCTTTGTCTGAAACTCGCGTCTGACTTCTTCATAGATCCTTTCCTCCGAGGGGTGGCCCTGGCTCTGACCGCCAAAACTCTCACCACGGCCAGCCATTGCGGCGTGATCCTGAAGTCATGCTCTCACAACTTGGAAAGCATGTGATCCATACGTTCCTTGACATCTGCCGGCTGGGAAGATTCGTTGTTCATAGAAATTGTTTATTTAATGATAGTCGTTATCCATTATGATCCCATCAACACTATTTGCCTGTCAAGGGCTGAATTCATAACTCTTTGCCAACATATAGATCTCGTCCGCTTGTGCGGTTGCCAGAAACACCGATCCAAGACCAATGACAAGGGCCGTACTGATTTTTGTGGCGTATCAAACATTGCCAAAAGCGGCCAACGATCCTACTATAATCAGGAAATGCCGGTCCAGATCGAAGGCCGGATGCGGGCAGAATGAGTTCTGCCCTGGTCATGGACCCTAACTTTTACGCCCCCTGAATAACGATCATGTCGCAAACTCCGACTTACGAACAATTAAAGAAGCGGGTACAGGAACTGGAAAGAGCCGAACTCGAACGTAGGCAAACCGAGGAGGCCCTGCTGGAGGAGAAAAACCGGGCCCGGAAGTACTTGGATATAGCCGCGGTCGCCATCGTGGCCATTGACACCAGAGGAGTCGTGTCCTTCATTAACAAGAAGGGCAGCCAGATCCTCGGCTATGACCAGGCCGAAATCCTCGGTCGAGACTGGTTTGATACCTTTCTGCCCCCGGACACCAGGAAGGAAGTCAGAGCCGCTTTCAACAGATTGATCTCCGGCCGGATTGAGGCGGTTGAATACTACGAGAACCCGGTTTTGACAAGAAGCGGCCGGGAAAGAATCATCGCCTGGAACAACACTCTGCTCAAAGATGATAAAGGCAGACTTGTCGGCACCTTAAGCTCGGGACAGGACATCACCGGGCGCAAGCGGGTGGAGGAGGCCTTGCGCAGGAGCCAGCGCCTACTGGAAGAAACCCAGAGGCTGACCAAGGTCGGCGGCTGGGAGTATGACCCGGAAGAAGGAAGCTTCATCTGGACTGATGAAACCTATCGTATCTATGGTGTGAGCAAAAACGCATTCGACCCGAACGATCTCCGGTATAATCTGGAGTTTTATGCGCCGGAGGATCGAAAGACAGTCCAAGAGGCCTTTGCCGAAGCCGTGAACAAAGGCCGGGCATATGATCTGGAAGTACGCTTTATTGCGGCAACAGGAGACCGTCTCTGGGTACGGACGATTGGGAGCCCTGTCTGGGAAGACGGAAGGGTCAGGAAGGTGGTCGGCATCATCATGGACATCACCGAGCGGGTCCAGGCTGAAGAGGAGAGGGTCAAACTGCAGGAACAATTGATCCAGGCCCAGAAAATGGAATCCGTGGGGCGGCTGGCAGGGGGCGTGGCCCATGACTTCAACAACCTGCTCAGTCCGATCCTGGCCTATTCAGAAATGCTGCTGGACGATCTGCCCGGGGCCGACTCCCGGCGGCAATTCGCGGAAGAGATCCGCACTGCGGCCAAAAGAGCCAGCGATCTTACCCGCCAGCTTCTGGCCTTCGGGCGCAAGCAGACCCTGGAAATACAAACCCTGGACCTGAATCAGATCGTGCAGGATTTCGAAAAGCTGCTCCGCAGGACCATCCGCGAGGACGTGGGCATCGATCTTAGTCTGTCTTTTTCCCACCTGCCGGTCAAGGTGGACCGGGGCCAGATGGAGCAGGTGCTCATGAACCTGGCGATCAACGCCCAGGATGCCATGCCCGAGGGGGGGACCATGGCCATCGAGACCGACCAGGCGGAGTTGGACGAGACCTATGCCAGGACCCATCAAGGGGTGCAGCCCGGGCAATATGCGATGCTGGCAGTCAGCGACACCGGAACGGGCATGGACGAAAAAACCCTTGAACAGGTGTTCGACCCTTTTTTCACCACGAAGACAAAAGGGGAAGGGACCGGTCTGGGTCTGGCCATGGTCTATGGAATCGTCAAGCAGCACGGCGGGAACATCTGGGTCTACAGCGAACCCGGCCTGGGGGCCGTATTCAAGATCTACCTACCCTTGAGCCAGGAGGCCCGAACGGAAACAGGAAGTGCCGGGGAGAGGGATAAGGCCGCGAACCGGGGCACCGAGACAGTTCTTGTGGTGGAAGACGACGAGAAGGTCCGGAAGCTGGCCGCCCGTATCTTGGAAAAGCGTGGCTACAGCGTGCTGCAGGCACAGGATGGACAAAAGGCCCTTGAAGCAGTCCGAACCGCAGAAGGGTTGATCCATCTTCTCCTGACCGATGTGGTCATGCCCGATATGAACGGCAAGGAGGTTTACCAGCGGCTGTCTTCGATACGGCCTGGACTGAAGGTTCTCTTCATGTCCGGATACACCGACGACGTCATTTCTCACAGCCAGATCCTGGATGAGGGAGTGGATTTCCTCCAGAAGCCCTTCGGCGTGGAGCAGCTGGCGGCCAAGGTGAGAGAAATCCTGGACCTGGAATAGAATTTTTTTTGCAAACATATCAGCTCAAGGAGAAGCGTCCATGAATTATAGAGGCACTGTTCCCAAGGCGGTCAATGAACCTCCCCTGCAGTATGAACCCGGCTCGGTCAAGAGGATGGAGTTGAAAGAACGGCTCAAGGAGCTGCGCACCCAGGAAATCGAGATCCCGCTGATCATCGGTGGACGTGAAGTCAGGACCGGGCAAACGGCCCAGGTGGTCATGCCCCACAACCACGGGCATGTCCTGGCCACCTGCCACCAGGCCGGAGAAGAAGAGATCCGGGAAGCAGTCGCCGCCTCACTGGAGGCCTGGCATGAATGGTCCAGAACCGACTGGGAAACCAGGGTGGCGGTCATGAAAAAGGCCGCCCACCTGCTGAGCGGGCGTTTTCGGACCACCATGAACGCAGCGACCATGCTCGGGACCGGCAAGAGCGTCTACCAGGCCGAGATAGAAGCAGTCTGTGAACTGACCGATTTTTTGAACTTTAATTGCGAATACCTGTACCACATTTACGGTGAACAGCCCCTCTACTCCCCGGCCGGTATCTGGAACCGGCTGGAGCACCGCCCCCTGGAAGGGTTTGTCTTTGCCGCCACACCGTTCAACTTCGTGGCCATCTCCGGCAACCTGCCCACCTCCCCGGCCCTCATGGGCAACGTGGCCCTCTGGAAGCCGGCCTCTTCCGCGGTCTATCCGGCCTTTCATTTTTACCGGATCCTCCAGATGGCCGGACTTCCGGACGGGGTCATCAACTTCATCCCCGGTCCGGGGTCTCAGATCGGTCCTGTGGTCTTGAACAACGAAAACCTGGCCGGGGTCCACTTCACCGGCTCGGCCTCGACCTTTCAACATGTCTGGCGCAGCGTGGGCCAGAACATCGACAAGTACCGCAATTATCCCAGGATCGTGGGCGAGACCGGGGGCAAGGACTTCATCGTGGTCCACGAATCGGCCAGTGTCGAGGCCACGGTGGCGGCCATCGTCAGGGGGGCCTTTGAGTATCAGGGTCAGAAGTGTTCCGCGGTCTCCCGGGTGTACCTGCCCAGGGTGCTCTTTGAAGAAATCCGGGATAAGACCCTGGAGGAGGTCAAAACCATCAAGATGGGTGATGTGGAAGACTTCTCCAACTTTATGAATTCCGTGATCGACCGGGCAGCCTTCGACAAGATCAAGGGATATCTCGACTTTGCCAAAGAGGCCCCGGATGCCCAGATTCTGGCCGGAGGCGAAACCGATGATTCCCTGGGCTACTTTATCGAGCCCACCGTGATTGTAACGGACAACCCCTACTTCAAGACCATGAAAGAGGAAATCTTCGGTCCGGTGGTCACCTTCTACGTCTATGAGACCGATTTCGAAGAGGCCCTTAGCCTCTGCGACCGGACCAGTCCCTACGGTCTGACCGGAGCGGTCTTTGCCAGGGACCGCCAGGCCATCGCCCGGGCCACCGAGATCCTGACCTACGCCGCCGGAAACTTCTACATCAACGACAAGCCCACCGCGTCCGTTGTCGGACAGCAGCCCTTTGGAGGGGCCAGGGCCTCCGGCACCAACGACAAGGCCGGCTCTCCCTTCAATCTCATGCGCTGGGTTTCCCCCAGGTCCATCAAGGAAAACTTCGATCCGCCCCGGGACTACCGCTATCCGTTTTTGAAGGAACCATAAAAACTATTCCTTGACAGGATAGTGGTTTTCGACGCGTTCTCCAATGCAACGTTCGTATGCGAAACATCTGCGATGACCAACGAATAGTTTTTATAATGTCAACTTCTGGTATATAGGCTTTAAGAAAAAGTTTTTGGATTTATAGCAGATAACCAGCTCTAATTCTTTGTCTTAACAATCAAAAATCCAAAATCAAAAATCAAAAATTCTATAGTACGGAGGGAGTTATGCCTTTTGCCGACGTCAATGAAACACGGCTTCACTTTCGGCTGGACGGCCCTGAAGAGGGCCCGGTGGTCATGCTTTCGAACTCCCTGGCCTCGGACCTGAGCATGTGGGACGCCCAGATACCCGGGCTGATCGAGGCCGGGTACCGGGTACTCCGCTATGACAGCCGCGGTCACGGACAGTCAGCCGTGCCTGAAGGCCCCTACTCCATGGAGATGCTGGCCGCGGATGCCGCAGGTCTCATGGACCGGCTCGGGCTGGACCGGGTCGATTTCTGCGGCCTGTCCATGGGAGGGATGGTCGCCCAGATGCTGGGCAGCCATTATCCGCAAAGGCTGAGAACTCTGGTCCTCAGCTCGACATCAGCCTACGCCGGACCGCCGGAAAACTGGGACGAGCGCATCATTCTGGTCCAAAAGCAGGGCCTGCAGGCGGTGGTCGATGCAACCATCGACCGCTGGTTCACCAGGGCCGGCCAGGAAGAAATGCCCCTGGAGATGGCCAGGGTCCGCAACATGATCCTCAATACGCCTGTCCAGGGATTCTGCGCCTGCTGCCAGGCAATCCGGGATATGGATCAGCGCGACTCCATCCGCTCCATATCGGCCCCTACCCTGGTGGCGGTCGGGGAGCACGATCCCGGGACTCCGGTCTCGGCTGCGGAGTTCATCCACGGACAGATCGCATCTTCGCAACTCAAGATCTTCCCGGGCGCGGCCCACCTGGTCAATGTGGAAAAGGCGGACGAGTTCACCAGGGCCCTCCTCGATTTTTTGGTAAATGCCGGGGCTTGATAGCCTTCCACCGATACTATGCTAACTCGACCGGCAAAAGAAAGCAGAGGTTCGCCCACGGATCACACGGATTGACACAGATAAGAATCTTTTTTGCCTGCCAGAATAAGAACTGGCAGGCAAAAGCTTCAGCATGTGGCCTGGCAGGAATAACAACAGTGAACCATCACTGCGTCTTCACAGGCCGCAGGTCCAGCTTGTCAGCCAGATGACAGGCCACGAAATGACCCTCGTCGATCTCGAAGTAGGGGGGAGGCTCTGATGAGCACAACTCCTTCCTGTAGGGGCAGCGGGGATGGAAGTGGCAGCCCGGCGGTGGATCGGACGGATTGGGGACGTCGCCCTCCAGGAGAACCTCCTCGGCCTCGTATTCCGGATCCGGAACAGGTACTGCCGACATCAGCGATTCAGTATAGGGATGCCGGGGGCAGGCGAACAGACTCTCGGAACGGGCCAGCTCGACGATCCTGCCCAGGTAGACCACGGCCACCCGGTCGCTGATGTATTTGACCACAGAGAGATCGTGGGAGATGAAGAGGTAGGTCAAGCCGAGATCCTTCTGGAGGTCCTTGAACAGGTTGATCACTTGGGCCTGGACAGAGACGTCCAGGGCCGAGACCGGTTCGTCCGCCACGATCAGCTGGGGGTCCAGGGCCAGGGCCCGGGCGATGCAGATCCTTTGCCGCTGGCCTCCGGAAAACTCATGGGGATATCGTCCGCCGAAATCCGGCTTCAGGCCCACCGCTTCCAGGAGGGTTCTGACCCGTTTCTTCCGCTCGGCAGAGGTGCCGATGCCGTGGACGAGCAGGGGTTCGGCTATGATCTCTTCGACTTTCATGCGAGGGTTCAAGGTGGAATACGGATCCTGGAACACGATCTGCATGTCCTGGCGCAGCTTGTTGAGTTCTTCTTTAGAGGCAGCGGCCACATCGATCTCCCGATATTTTTGGCCGGAAGCGGCCAATTTTTTGCTTTGGAAAAGGACTTCCCCGGCCGTGGGCCTGATCAACCTGAGGATGGCCCGGCCGATGGTTGTCTTGCCGCAGCCAGATTCTCCGACAAGGCTGAAGGTTTCCCCTCGTCTGATGCTCAGGCTGACGTCGTCCACCGCCCGGACGTGGCCCACGACTTTTCGCAGGACTCCTTTCTGGATGGGGAAGAACATCTTCAGGTTCTTGACTTGCAGCAGCAGATTTCCAGAAGACAGCATAGACCACCTTTAGTCGTATCGCCAGCAGGACGTCCAGTGCCCCTGGACGACCTCTTTCTGGGGCGGGGGTTGTTGTTTACAGATGTCCATGGCCTGCGGGCAGCGGGTCTCGAAACCGCAGCCCGCAGGGATCTCCAAAAGATCCGGCACCACTCCCTTGATGGGCATCAGTCTCTCATCCTTTTTGCTGGAGAGGGAGGGGATGGAGTGCATCAAGCCCTGGGTGTACGGGTGCCTGGGATTTCGAAAGAGGTTTTTCACGGTGCTCTTCTCCACGACTTTTCCGAGGTACATGACCGCGACGTCATCGGCCATCCTGGCAATGACTCCCAGATCGTGGGTGATGAACTGAATGGCGGTCTTGAATTCCCGGCGGAGGTCGTTCATCAATTTCAGGACCTGGGCCTGGATGGTCACATCAAGGGCGGTGGTGGGCTCGTCTGCGATGAGCAGGGAGGGGTTGCAGGACAGGGCCGCGGCGATCATGACCCGCTGGCGCATTCCTCCGGAGAGCTGGTGGGGATATTCCTGCACACGCTGCTCAGGGCTGGGGATCCCGACGCTGGCAAGCATCTGGATCGCCTTTTCCCTGGCCTCGCGTCGGGACAGTCTCTGATGGAGCTTGATGCTCTCCATGATCTGGTTGCCGATGGTATAGATCGGGTTCAGGGAGGTCATCGGCTCCTGAAAGATCATGGCGATCTCATTGCCCCGGATGGAGCGCATCTTTCGCCCCCTGGGGTTGAGCCTTTCCAGGTTGATGACCTCCTCCCGGTTCTGATCTCCCTGATTCCGATGATAGCGGATCTCACCGGAAACAATCCGGCCTGGAGGCGTCTGGATCAAGCCCATGATCGAAAGGGCGGTTATGGATTTGCCGCAGCCGCTCTCGCCGACGATGCCCAGTGTCCTGCCCTTTTCGATGGCAAAATCGACCCCGTCCACGGCCCGGACCACTCCGGCTTTGGTGTAAAAATAGGTTTTCAGGCCAATCAGTTCGATGAGGGGCAAATTTGTAACCTCATGGTATTATCTTTTGTTACAAAACTCGCGTCAGCCCTGCCTCCGGCAGTGCTGACATATAACTATTTAACATATTTAAGAATACGGGACAAAGCTTTTGTACTATTGGGTTGAAGTCCACAACTGCCAGTTTGATCAGTGAAGAAACTTTTGGTCACCCCTCCGTCATTCCGGCGAAGGCAGGAATCCAGACTGAAAAAGCTGGACCCCGGCCTACGCCGGGGTGACGGAGTAAGAAAATCAAGTTTCATACGAGCGGGATGAGGCTTTCCTGCCTGCGATCAGCAGGCTGGAAAAACAATTTCTTCATTCGTGCGATTCGTGAGCATTCGTGGATAAAATCTGCTTCTTTTGTCAGGAAATCATCTCAACGTTTCAAATACGGGTCCATGATGTCCCGCAGCCCGTCGCCCAGGAGATTTACGGCCAGGACGGTGGTGAAGATCGCGAAACCCGGGGCGATGGTCACCCAGGGGGCGCTGTAGAGATAGTTCCTGCCTTCGCTGAGCATCGTGCCCCACTCCGGGGTCGGCGGGGTCACTCCGAGCCCCAGGAAGCCGAAGGTGGCCAAAAGGAGGATGGTGTCGGCCAGCCCCAGAGTGGCGATGACCAGTATCGGCCCCAGACAGTTGGGCAGAATGTGCCGCCACAGGATCCTGGAAGAAGGCACTCCCACGGCCAGGGCGCTTTCCACATAGCCCCCCTCCTTGATGGACAGGACCCGGGAACGGGTTAAGCGGCAGGTATAGGACCAGTAGGTGATGCCCACGACCAGAATGACGTTCAGCGTGCTGGACCCCAAGACCACCAGAATGGCGATGCCCAGGATCAAGGGCGGCAGGGCCAGCAGAAGATTGACCATGCCGTTGATGAGGTCGTCGATTTTCCCGCCGAAATAAGCCCCCAAAAGGCCCAGGAAGACCCCGATGGCCGTGTTCAGGATCTGGGCGATAAAGGCAGCCAGAAAGGTGATCCGCCCGCCGTACAAGACCCGGGTCAGAACGTCCCGCCCGAATTCATCCGTGCCCAGAAGGTGCTCCATGTTGGGGCCCGTGCTGACCGCAGCCCAGTCCGGCTCTATGGGGTCGTAGGGGGTCAGAAACGGTCCGACAGAGATGGACAGCAGGATCAGGGCCAGGAGGAGGACCCCCACCACGAGGTTGCTGTATTTCAACATGCGCAAGAACTCCCGGACTCTCTAATCATATTTGATCCGCGGGTCCACATAGCCGTAGCTGAGGTCGACCAGAAGGTTGATGACTATAAAGGACAGGGCGATGGCCAGGACCACGGCCTGAACAACCTGGATATCGCGGGCATAGATGGAATCAATGAGCAGAGTGCCGATTCCCGGCAGCACGAAAACCTTTTCGATGACCACCGTATTGGCCAGAAGGGTTCCGAACTGCAGGCCGATAACCGTGATCACCGGTGGGATGGCATTGGCGAAGATGTGCTTGAAGCGGACCACCCATTCCGAAAGGCCTTTGGCCCGTGCGGTTCGAATATAATCCTCGTGGATGAGGTCAAGGACAGAGCCCCGGGCCGTTCTGGCGATCAGGGCCGCATAGGGGATGCCCAGGGATATCGCCGGGAGCAGGAGGTGTTTCAGATCTCCGCCCCCGTAGCCTATGGTCGGAAGCCAGCCCAGTTTGACCCCCATGAGCAGCATCAGCATCAGCCCCAGCCAGAAGTTTGGCAGGGATTTCCCCATGACCGCGCCCGCGGTGACAATGGTATCCAGAGGTCCTCCGGTTTTGACCGCTGCGGTGAAGCCGAAGCTCAGGCCCACGGCCATGGCGATTATAATCGAGAGTAAAACCAGCTTCCCGGTGGGAACGATCCGCTCCTTCAGCAGATCGAGCACAGGTTCGTCGCGCATGATGGAGTAGCCGAAGTTGCCTCTGGCCAGGTTGCTTGCGTAGCGCAGGAAGCGGATGGGCAAGGGGTCGTTCAGTCCCCACCTTTCCCTGATCTTGGCCACGAGCTCGGGGTTTGACTTGGTCCTGGCGCTCCCTTTGAGCAGGGCCGCGTCTCCGGGCATGATGTTCAACAGAAAGAAGATGACGATGATCACCGCAAGAAGGGTTGGGAAGGCCTGCAGTACTCTGCGGATAATAAATGAAACCATATCTGCTTCTGCTTTTTTTACTGAGCACCAAGGTCCCTGTTGAATTTCTTCTCATTCAACATGGTCGCTGCCCTTCAGCATATAATTTTTATATTGCTAGAGACTCTGGCCTGGCTGCACGGCTTGAAAAATGCTCCTGAGGCATCCGGTTTGCGCCCTCCGGGTTCCATATCTGGAGAGCGCAAACCGGATATGAGCTATTTCCTGGGGCTGCTCTTCTCCACCCAGACCTCGGAGTAGTCCTGATAGGCCAGGTCCTGGGGCATTTTCTGCAGCCCGTGGACCCAGGACTGATGGGCCATGACCGCCTTGTTGTAGTTAAAGGGCCAGGTGGGCAGGTCTTCCATGAAAATCTTCTCCGCCTCCCTGACCAGAGCGATCCGCTTGTCCTGATCAACGGTCATGCTCGCCTCTTCGATCAGCTTGTCGAACTCGGGATTGGAGTAGGCGGCGTCGTTGCCCTGGGCCCTGGTGTTGCTGCCCACAAAGCGGCCGATGTACTCCACTGAAGAGGTTGTTCCCCCGAAGGAGGTGACCTTGGCCTGGAAATCGCCTTCGTCCGTGCGTTGATGCCTGGTTGCCGATTCCACCGGATCCACTGTGACCCGAATCCCGACTTTTTCCAGGTAGGACTTGAAGGCCACGGCCAATGGGGCTCCCCAGGAACGGGCCCCCACGGCGCCCATTATTTCCAGGTCGAACCCGTCCGGGTACCCGGCCTCCTTGAGCAGGGCCCTGGCCTTGTCCGGGTCGTAGGGATAGCCCTCCAGTTCCGGATTAAAGGCCGGCAGCCCTTTGGACAGATAGCCGGTGGCCGGGAAGGCCTTGTTCCGGCAATAGGATTTGACGAGCTGCTCGGCGTCGATCGCATAGCCGACGGCCTGGCGGACCCGTTTGTCCTGAAGCGGTCCCCACTTTGTGTTGAACAGGAGGTGCCTTGTCCAGAGTTCGGGCACTTCCAGGAGATTGTCCTTGTACTTCGGATTCTTGAGGTAATCCACATACTGGGAGGCGGTCAGGATGGTCAGGTCCAGCTCTTCGGCCTCGAAGGCCGCCCGCCTGGTCCCCGGCTCCAGGACGTCCTTGAACACGACCCGGTCCAGATAGGGCCTGCCCGCATAGTAATCCTCAAAGGCCTTGAGGGTGATGACCTTGCCCTCCCATTTGACGAACTGGAAAGGGCCGGCGCTGACCGGG
The DNA here is from genome assembly GCA_021737615.1 of Desulfohalobiaceae bacterium. Lineage (GTDB taxonomy): Bacteria > Desulfobacterota > Desulfovibrionia > Desulfovibrionales > Desulfothermaceae > JAABTT01. The sequence continues at coordinate 11,884 of JAIPDR010000017.1, forward strand.
CTCTTGCTGAACTCCTTGCCCATTTCTTCGACCGCCTTTTGCGGGACCACGGTGCAGGCCGGCTGGGCCAGCTTTTCCAGGAAGAAAATATCCCGTTCCTTCAGGCTGATTTTGAGCGTGTGCTCATCAACGACCCGGATTCCGGAAATATGCTCGGCCTGACCGTTGCTGTAGGCCTCCACGCCCTCGACCTTGCTCAGGATCTTGGTCGGGGCGGCGTCCATTTCAGGATTCATCAACCGTTCGAAGGAGTACTTGAAATCCTCGGCCTTGACCGGACCGTAGCCCTGATGAAAGGTCACGTCCCCCCGCAGGTTGAAGGTGTAGGTCAGGCCGTCCGGGTCCACTTCCCAGCTCTCGGCGATGGCCGGCTCTACCTTGAGATTGTGGTTCATCTTGACCAGGCCCTCCATGAACTGCCTGACCACCTGGATATCCTCGGCCCTTTCAAGGGTCAGCCGCAAAGGGTCCATGGAGACATGGGCGCTGTAGGTCTGAGGGACGACCAGGGTCCCCCCGCTGCTGGGCTCGGTCTGTCCGGCAAGACCCCAGGACGGGGCCAGGCACAGCAAGAGAGCCAGGACCGCATACATTGGCAATCTTCGAATATGAAACATGTTCAACTCCTTGTTCGGCTAAGTTAAGGAAAAAGTCACTCCAAAAACTCGGTTACTCTGCTCAGGCCGCATTGCAGGGCATCACCTCCTTATGCTCAGTTTGAGGCAATCATTTTCTCCTGTTCCCGGACATGAACCCCCTGCCTGGGAAGCTCGGCCAGAACGGGTTCATAGATTTCAGGCCTGACCGGCAAATGGACCCCGGACAGATCGAATCGCCCCTCCAGCATCAGCTTGGCGGCTATGGCCGAGGGCAGGCCCACAGTGCGGGCGATGGCCGAGTCCCCTCCGGGATGACCGTAATCGATCAGGGTCATTGTTTTCTGCAGCAGCTCGTCCCGGCCGGGGAAGCTGGCAACGATTTCATCCCGCAGGACGACCATGTCCCTTTCTCCCTGGTTATACCCCATTTTTTCGTGCATCAGTCCCAGAACGAGGTCAAAAGCTGAATGGCAGCCGGCGGGCACCGGCCTGCGGTCCAAAAGTCCCAGCCACTGCATCCTCTTGATGACGGCCGAGTCTTTATCGATCCCCAGGTAGCGGGCCAGATTCCCTTCCAACTCGTCCCCACCGAAAGACCCGATGAGGCGGCCCGTAAACTCCCGGCAGGTTCCGTCCTCGGGACCCGGCTCGCCTATCTCGTTCAACAGACCCAGCTCGATGAACTTCTTCATGGTTTCCCCCCAGCCGGTGTATCTGAGGGTCCCCCGATAAATACTGCTTGCCGTGGGGATGTTGTAATTGTCCAGATAAGGGAGGGCGTCCATGTTGGGGTAGCTCTCCAGCCAGCCCAGAGACTCGATGCATTTCAATTGGTAGTGCTCGAAGACCCTGTCCTGGCCAACCTCTACCTCTTTTTTGTCATGAAGAAAACGGGCCGGACGCTTGGCCGCCCCCAGAGCCCCCCTGGGGTGCCAGGAAAATTTATAGCCAAAGGGGTTGATGGCCGCCTCCGGAGCCGGAAGCGCCCCGCAGTCGGAACAGAAGCTGACAACCTCTCCGCCCTGTTCCTGAATGGCCCTGATGGAGTTCATGGCGCTCATGTGATCGATGCCCGGGTCGAATCCGATCTCCGCCAGGATGCAGACCCCGGCCTCCCTGGCCTGATCCTGCATTGCGTACAGTTCCTGTTTGGCATAGGAGGTCATGATCATCGATTTCCCGGCCTCGATGCACAGCCGGGCGACCAGGGAATGGTAGACCGGGGGCACGAAGCTGGCCACCAGTTTGATCTCCGGACAAAGGATCTGATCCCTGAGCTTTTCCGTGTTGTTGACGTCCAGTTCCAGGAGTTCGCCGCGGGGGTGCTCCGCCACAAGGTCGCGGGTCGCGCCGCCGACCTCCAGGCTGGCGACTCTGATCTGCAGATCGGTCTCTGTGAACAGGTAATTCAAAAAAGGCCTGATGACCAGGCCGGCTCCAAGTACGAGAATGTGATCACGATCCATGTCCGACACCCCTCACTTTATGGTTTGTGAAAAATAATGAACCTCCAATATGCCTTTTATAAAATTTTGTGTCAAATTATTTTTTATTTGAAAACATATTGACAAAAAATTTATTTATGCAAAGGTTTGCAAGACAAATTTACAGCCCTGCAAGGCCGTTCAAGCAATAACTTGCCATTATCCTAACCCGAGCCTGAAACCTGTATACGAGCAACGATGAACAGGGGGTTGTTATGAAAGAAGCCGAGGTCGACGGCCTGGACCAGCAGTTGATCCAGCTCCTGGTTGACGATGGGCGGATGCCAGTCGGGGAACTGGCCAAACGCCTGCATGTGACCGCTCCCACGGTCAGAGCCAGAATCAAGAAGCTGCAGGAAGACGGCCTGCTCAGAATCTCCGGTCTCATCGATCCGGAACATTGCAAGGACGTGAGCGTGGTTCTAATCGGGATCAGGGTGCAGACCCATGGAAAGCTGGACCAGGAACTGGAAAGAATCAGCAGTCTGGACCGGATCACCTGGGCGGCCGTGGTCACCGGACAGTACGACATCATGGCCGAAGCCATCATCACCGGCGGCATGACCGAGTTGTACCGGCTCATGAACGAGCATATTTTCGGTCCGATGGTCGTTCAGAGCGAGACGTTCATGATCATGAAATCAAACCGGAAATGGATCTGTCCACCCCCGGGTTTTGCCATGAAGTAAAGGTACCTCTCCAGACACATGACCAACAGACAGCTCCATGGTCCCGGCGATCATGCTCATACCCGTTTTCTCCCTGCTCGATTCGCTTGACACCTTCTTCAGCGGTCGATTACCCTAGGTTGGAGATAGAGAAAGCAACTTTGTATTTCTACAGATGCTTATGACAAAAGAGCTCCTTTTCTCCACCTGGGGCAGCTGGTCCGGGGCCAGGCAGAAAGACACCGAGGACCTAAACCCCGCCCTGAACGCTTTCAAGGCCTTCATGGGCTGGGACGGGGTCATGGTTTCCGATCCTTCGGTCAGCCTCGTGGACATGTGCCGGGCCTACATGGAGAAGGCCAGCCAAGAGTCCTGCGGCCAGTGCTATCCCTGCCGGCTGGGCACAAAAGAGATGTGGCGCATCCTGGAAAACGTCTGCGCCGGGGAGGCAGACCTTAGGGCAATCGAGCGGCTTCGCTCCCTGGCGGCCCTGATCAAGGACGGCTCCAAATGCGGCATCGGCCTGACCTCCACCCGTCCGGTCCTGGATGTTCTGGACCAATACCCGCAACTCTTTGAGCAGGCCCTCGATCAGGGGGGTGTGCCCCGCGGCGTCTATGTGACAAGTGTCAGCGCCCCCTGCAGCCAGGCCTGTCCGTCTCATCTGGATATCCCCGGGTATGTGGACATGATCCGCATGGGCCGCTTCGAGGAGGCCCTGGGCATCATCCGCAGAGACTGCCCCATGCCCGGCAGCATCGGGCGGACCTGCCTCCGGCCCTGCGAGCACCAGTGCCGCAGGAGCATCGTGGATGAACCCATCGCCATCAACGCCCTGAAACGATTCGTTGACGACCGGATGCAGTCCTTTGTCCAAGCAGAAGCCCCGGTCCCTGAAGAGACCGGCCAACACCGGGTCGCCGTCATCGGAGCCGGTCCGGCCGGGTTATCTTGTGCCTATTACCTCCAGCTCCGGGGACATCGAACCACCATCTTCGAAACCCTGCCCGAACCGGGCGGCAGGGCGGCCGTGGGCATTCCGGACTATCGCCTCCCCCGGCACATCATACGCAGGGAGGTCGATATCGTGGAGCAGCTCGGCGCGGAAATCAGGTACAACCTGACCATAGGCCGGGACATCACCATCGACGATCTGTTCGAGAAACACGGGTTCGAGGCTGTTTTCGTCAGTGTCGGGGCCCAGGAACCGGCCAGGATGCGCTGTGAAGGCGAAGAAGCCGGCTACCAATGTTTCATGACCGGTCTGGAGTTTTTAAAACGGGTCGCCTTCGGCGAAAATCCCCTGCCGGGGAACAAGCTGCTGGTGGTGGGCGGCGGCAATGTAGCCATGGACTGCGTCCGGACCGGCCTCAGACTCGGCTTCTCCGAGGCCCATCTCCTCTACAGGCGGACCAGGCAGGAGATGCCGGCGGATTCCAAGGAATTCAAAGAAGCCGAAGAAGAGGGGGTCCGATTCCACTATCTTGTCCAGCCCATGCGCATCCTGGCCGAAGAGGGCAGGGTTACCGGTCTTGAATGCATACGTATGGAGCTCGGGGAGCCTGATTCCTCGGGAAGACGCAAGCCCAGGCCGGTCCAGGGTTCTGAATTCACCATCGAATGCGACGCCATTGTCCCGGCCATCGGCCAGACCTGCGTGGTGGACTGCATCTTTCCCGACGACGGAAGTGTCGAGCTGAGCCCCTGGAAGAGCCTGGTTGTCGACGAAATCACCTTTCAAAGCAGCCGGGAACAAATCTTCGGAGGCGGGGACTGCATCACCGGGCCGGACATTCTCATCCGGGCTCTGGCCCAAGGCAAACAGGCCGCCCGCCACATCACCCAGTACCTGGAAGACAAGACCTGCCGCGCCGATCCTGACGAACGGCTCGGGCGGTACATGGCCCGGCTCGGGATCTTCGATCCCGAAGAAAATCCACCCTATGCCGGATCGAGCCCGCGGGCCGAACCCCCGATTCTCGACCCCAAGAAGCGGGTCAAGGGCTTTGCCGAGGTGGAGGGCTGCCTGTCCCTGCCCCAGGCCCTGTATGAGGCATCCCGCTGCCTGCGCTGCTACCGCATCGGCCTCGCGGCCCTGGATGAGCCCTGAAGCCCGGAGCCGGCAAGAACCCAAGGGGAATCCCGCAATTTTTCTATATTGCAAGGGAGCAACAGCCATGCAGTTGACCATCAACGGCCGGCGAGTCGAATTCGAACCCGGGCAGACCATTCTGGAGACGGCCGAGGCCCACGGTCTCGAGATCCCGACGCTTTGCCACCTCAAGCGGGCCTACCCCATCCAGTCCTGCCAGATTTGCCTCGTCGAGGTGGCCGGCCGACAAACCCTACTCCCGGCCTGCGCCACTCCGGCCGATGCCGGCCTGGACATCCGCACCGACTCCGTCCGGGTGCATGAAGCCAGACGATCCATTCTGCAGATGCTGGCCGCATCCATCCGCCATCCTCACCCGGTCCGCAATCAAGCCGGAGACGCAGCCCTTAACCGGCTTCTGACCAGCTACCAGGTCCCTCTGCCCCTGGAACAGGCCACCCGGGACACGGACACGGCTCCTTTTGCCACCCCGGACATCGCCTACCGCCCTGAGCACTGCATCCTCTGCCACCGCTGCGTGGTCGCCTGCCGCGAACTCAAGGGAATCGGCGCCATCGAGATCATCAAGGAGCATGGTCGAAGCCGGGTGGTGCCCTACCGTCCGGAACTCTGCGAATCCTGCGGCGAGTGCCTCATGACCTGTCCGACCATGGCCCTGACCGATGCCGTCAGCCCTCAGGGCGACCGGGTCTGGTCAGGGGAAAAGACCCTGACTACCTGCGGCTACTGCGGCTGCGGCTGCCAGCTGGAAATCAACACTGATCAGGGCCGGGTCATGGGCATGAGCACACCCTTCGCTTCCGGGGTCAACCAGGGCAGCCTGTGCGTCAAGGGCCGCTTCGGGTACGAGTTCATAGGTTCACAGGACCGGCTGGTCAGGCCGTTGATCCGCAAAAACAAAAGCCTTGAGGAGGCCGGCTGGGAGGAAGCCCTGAGCCTGGCGGCCGACAGGCTGCAGGGTATTCTTCATGCCTCCGGTCCGAACAGCCTGGGCGGACTGGCCTCGGCCAAGTGCACCAACGAGGAGAACTATCTCTTCCAGAAATTCTTCCGCAGCCTGATCGGCACCAACAATGTGGACCACTGCGCCCGCCTCTGCCACGCCTCTTCAGTGACCGGCCTCAAGGCCGCCTTCGGCAGCGGGGCCATGACCAACCCCATCCGGGATGTTCTAAAATCCAGGGTCATCCTGATCACCGGGTCCAATATCACCGAAAACCATCCCATCTTCGCCAACTACGTGGTCGAAGCCGTGCTCAAGCACGGGGCCAGGCTCATCGTGGCCGATCCGAGGCGCATCTGCATCACCCGCTTCGCCGATGTCTGGCTCAGGCCGAAACCGGGCACCAACATCGCCTGGCTCAACGGCCTCATGCACATCATCCTGCAAAATGGCTGGCAGGCGGCAGAGTACATCGAAAAGCGGACCGAGGGCTTCGCCGAGCTGGCGGAAGCGGTCGAGGAATACAGCCCCAAGTACGTGGCCGGGATCAGCGGCATCCCCGAAGACGAGCTCTTCAAGGCGGCCGAGCTCTTCGGGACCCTGCACCCGGGAAGCATTCTCTACGCCATGGGCATCACCCAGCACGTGTCCGGCACGGCCAATGTCCAGTCCCTGGCCAACCTGGCCATGCTCACCGGCAACGTCGGCCTCGAAGGCGGCGGGGTCAATCCCCTGCGGGGGCAGAACAACGTCCAGGGGGCCAGCGACATGGGCGGACTGCCCAACGTCCTTCCCGGCTACCAGCCGGTGACCGACCCCGAGTCCAGGCGGCACTTCGCCGCGAGTTGGAGTGTGGACAGCCTCCCGGCCGAACCCGGCCTGACCACGAGCGAGATGGCGGCCGGGGGCGGGGTGACACCGCTTAGAGGGCTGTACATCATGGGCGAGAACCCGGTCCTGAGCGATCCGCATCAGGCCCGGGTCATCGAGACCTTGAAGAATCTCGATTTCCTGGTGGTCCAGGACATTTTTTTAAGCGACACGGCCAGGCTGGCTGATGTGGTCCTGCCCGGGGCCTGTTTTGCGGAAAAGGAGGGGACCTTCACCAATTCCGAGCGAAAGGTCCAGCGGGTCCGCAGGGCGGTCCCGCCTCCGGGCCTTGCCAGGGAGGACCTCTGGATCATCGCCGACCTGGCCGGGCGCATGGGCCGGGCCTGGGACTACCAGGGGGCCGCCGAGGTCATGCAGGAGATCGCTTCCCTGACTCCGAGCTACGGCGGCCTGACCTACGACCGCCTGGAATACGAGTCCCCGGCCTGGCCCTGTCCAAAGCCGGATCATCCCGGAACTCCACGCCTCCACCAGGAACGATTCTCCAGAGGCCGGGGCCGTTTCCATCCCCTGACCCACCGGGCCGCAGTGGACCCTCCCAGCCGGGACTTTCCCTTGATCCTGACCACGGGCCGGGTCGGCCCGCACTACCACACCGGGACCATGACCCGCAGGGGCATCGCTTTGACCAGACTCTATCCCGAAGCCCTGGCTGAAATCAATATCCGGGACGCCGCCCGGCTCGGGGTCGAGGACGGGGACATGGTCCGCATCGAATCGATCCAGGGGTCGATTCAGGCCAAGGCCCGGGTCTCGGAGCGAACCGATGCAGGGGTGATCTTTGTGCCCTTCCATTTCCGCGAATCTCCGGTCAACGCCCTGACCGGCTCCGCCCTGGATCCCGAGGCCGGGATCCCGGAGTACAAGGTCACGGCCGTCAGGGTCAAAAAGGCGGAAGGATAGGGCCTTTCCCCAGCCGAGCCCGGCCTTTCTCTGTTTCACTACGACTTATTGCAGCCTTAAAGTTAATCAGGAATTTAACCGATATACTTCTTAGGTAAGGAGTTTGCATATACTTTCTTCGTCCTTTCTCTTCCCATTGCCAAGCCTGCACCTGCCTTGCAGTCCCGGATTCCCGGCCGCTTTGACAACTCTTGACACATTGACATCAAGCGGCCATATTCCCCAAGCAGCAATGCACGCTACGCTATAAAAGATTTTTCAGAATTAAACGATTGCTTACAAAAAAATTATATCATTTTAAACACGTACTGGGTGCATGTCTGTTTGTCTTTCTGATACAAGCAGATTCGTGAATGCCGACAGGTTACTGTATCAATCATACAACATCAGGCTCCAACAAATAGAAGACAAAGAGCTGTATCATAAGGTTTATCAACATCTTCTAAACCTAAAAGGTAAATCCCATATTGAAAATAAATCAAAAAATAAAAAACTCATTTCCCTTCAAAAAAAGAGAACTTCTAAAATGATGCAAAAACTGCCCAAAATTATAGAAAAAGGATATAATAAAGGAAGAACACAATCATGCAAAGCCATTTTCACAATTGGAATAACCCACGCAAAGGACATAATAGGCTATATAAAAGAAAACAGTATTGCTGAATATCATGCTGACCAGGAAATATCGAGCCAGGGGCAAGAGTTGAATCTTATTGAAAAAGGGTATCAGGTTACCCTCATTATGCCCAAAGCCATGCTGGAAGGAGCCAATCTCTCAGGATCAATTTAGCTGATCATGGCTTATTGCAGCCTGCATTTCAACAAAAAACATCATAAACATCCCGATCAAGCCGATCAAAAAATCAGTACCATCCGTTTCATAGGCACCTCCCAACCGCAGCCCTTTCCCTTCACCTCAGTGTACTTGGGGAAGGGCAATCCGCAATGCAGAATTATCGGGTACCGGCTTGAGCGGTTGTGTCCCATTCATCCTCCAGCCGGGCGCTTTTTACTGCAGCCGACCGCCTGCCCTAAAGCTCTCAGAGCCGGACTGACTTTGCTGAAATCATCAAGTCGTGTCTTGCATCATTCTTGTCTTCGAGATAGTATCGATGCTGATCCTTGGTTAAGGACTATTTCGAACCGTTATTGCCAGGCCTTCAAAAATATGGACAGAAATGAGCGAACTCAGCCGCTTCAGCGTTCTGCTTACAGAGGCCCTCTTTCTGCATCTCCTCGTGTTTTTCATACAAGTATATTTTCACTTTCTTAACGTTCAAACCAACGGCTGCGTCAAGGACACGGCCCTCCTGTCCGGGCTGACCCAAGCCAGGATTTATGATCTGCTCAAGAAGGGTCCCTATGTTTTTCAAAAATGAATTCTTGAGACTTTTCTGTAGCATAAGTTTTACTTTTTGCTTATTATGATTCAAAAAACCTTGAGAAAAATGTTGACAGGCTGTATAGGATTTTCAAGATGAAATAATCCATCTTACCTTGTTATTCTGTTGCTCCCTAAATATTTCGTTACTAAAAGAAAATTGCATCTGAATTTTTACGGTTATGACCATGAAGCTTAAAACAAAACTGATATGCATTTTTATCTTGTTGAGCATAGTACCCTTGATCATAGTCTCCGTTTTGATCTATCGCAACGGCTGCCAGAGAATCGAGCAGGAAACTATAAATCATCTCGTCTCGGTCAATATTTTCAAAAGCAGCCAATTCGACAGATGGGTGGAGGATTCCAGACAAAGCTCCCAGGAACTGGCCCAGCATCCTTTGCTCAGACAATATGCAGCTGTCCTGTCCAGTCATGATACCCCTGAAATCGTATATTACAGGACGAAGAAAAAACTTATTCAGGACCATTTTCTGACGAGGTTGAAGTTTGGCCGTTTTCAAGAGTTATCCCTTTTGTGCCCGGAGCACGGCACCATCCTGGCCTCCACCAGCGGCAAACAAGAAGGCAGAGTATATAACGGCCAAGCATACTTTATAAAGGGCAAAGCGCAAACCCATGTACAAGGCATCTACTACTCCAAAGCAATCGAACAGCCTGTCATGACTATCGGCACACCGGTGAAAGACGTACAAGGGAATCTGCTGGCAGTGCTTGCCGGACATCTCAATTTGCAAGAACTCACCCGCATCATGGAACAAGGCAGGGAACTTCGCCAAACAGAGGACACTTACCTCGTGAACGCCGCGCATTATTTCGTGACCGAACCGCGCTTTGGACAAGGGTTTGCCTTAAAGGAGACTGTCCATACCAAGGGGGTTGAAGACTGCCTGTCCGGAATGGATGGCATGGGTCTTTACAAAGATTATCGAGGAGTGCCTGTTATGGGAGCCTACCGATGGCTTGAAAACCATCAAATGGGCATCATAAGCGAGATCGATCAAGCGGCCGCCTCTGAATCAATCTACCAGCTGGCCAGTTTTATAGTCTGGACCACCCTGGCGGTCATAGCAGTTATTTTGGGGGTTGGCGTTTACTTTGCCAGGTCCATTTCCAACCCTGTTCGCCGACTGGTTGCAGGCACTCAAGAAGTAGGCCTGGGCAATCTGGAATATCGTGTGGATATCAAAACCCATGATGAGTTCACGGAGCTCTCCCGATCTTTCAACCAGATGACCGAACAGCTCCAGGAGACCACCGTCTCACGTGAAGAATTAAGAAAATTGAACCAGGGCTTGGAACAACGGGTAGCCGAGCGCACTGCCGAACTGGAGGACATGAACGCCTTCCGGGACAGCATCATGCAACATTCTCCCACCGGTATTGTCGTCTATAATGAAGATGGACAGTGCGTATTAGTCAACCAAAGCGCCGCTCGTCTGGTGGGGGCTTCTATGGAGGATCTTTTCAGCCAGAACTTCCGAACCATCAATTCCTGGCAAAAGACAGACCTGTTGTCCTCTGCCGAAGAGAGCCTGAGAACCGGAGAAACACAGAGAAACACAGTGACAATGACCACCACGTTCGGAAAATGGGTGCATCTGGACTGCCGCTTCAGCACGTTTCGCATGAAGTCCGATACGCATCTGCTGCTTTTGCTCAACGATATCACCGGACTCAAAGAAAAAGAGACGACCCTGAAGCGTAAAACAGGCCAGCTCCAGGCCGCGAACAAGGAACTGGAGGCCTTTGCCTATTCGGTCTCCCATGACTTGCGCGCTCCCCTGCGGGCCATCGACGGCTACACCCGTATTTTGGAGGAGGATTACACCCCGGTGCTCGATGATGAAGGTCGCCGCCTGCTGGGGGTGGTCTGTAGCGAAGCCTTTAGAATGGGTCAACTCATCGACGCACTGCTCTCTTATTCCCGCCTTGGAAGGGCTGAGTTGCAGTATTCGGAAATCGACGTGGGCGTCTTGGCCCATTCGATATTTTACGAGCTGACAACTTCTAAAGACAGGGAACGCATCGTTTTCCAGGCAAAAAACATCCCCCGGGCTCAGGGAGATCCCTCCCTGATGCGCCAAGTCTGGACGAACCTGATCGCCAACGCCGTCAAATACACGTCAAAACGGGATCAGGCCGTCATCACCGTGAGCGGTGAAGGCATCGGGGATGAGATCGTCTATTCAATCCGCGACAACGGCGCTGGGTACGATATGCAGTTTGCGGACAAGCTCTTCGGGGTCTTTCAGCGTCTGCACAGCCAGAAGGAGTTTGAAGGCACCGGTGTCGGTCTGGCCATTGTTCAACGGGCCGTCATGCGTCACGGCGGGCGGGTCTGGGCTGAAGGGAAGATTGAAAACGGAGCAGCCTTTTTCTTTTCACTTCCACTGTGAGCAGCATTGTTGATCTTTCGACAACAGCCGTTAGAAAATACAATCATACGGTTATCTTGTATCTGGCACTCTTTTTACCTGCATCTCTATTGCATTCAAGGAGAAGTCATGAATATCAATAACGTAGTTGATGTCTTGCTGGTCGAAGACAACCCTCGGGATGCAGAGTTGACTGTCCGGGCGCTGCAAAAACAGCATCTGGCCAATAAGATCCACACGGTCGAAGACGGCGTGGAAGCGCTCGACTTTTTGTTCTGCCGGGGAACGTATTCCTCCAGAGATATTTGCAATTCCCCTCAAGTTGTGCTCCTGGATTTGAAACTTCCCAAAGTCAACGGATTGGAAGTACTGCGGGCCATAAAGCAGGACGAGCGGACCCGCTTCATTCCGGTGGTGGTGGTTACCTCCTCGCGTGAAGATCCCGATATCAAGGAAGCCTACGCCTTGGGGGTCAATAGCTATGTGGTCAAGCCTGTCGGCTTTAAGGAATTCATTGAGGCCATGAGTCAGGTCGGCCTTTACTGGCTCCTGGTGAATCAGGGACCGTAAAACCATACTGCTTCGAACCCGGAACGCGAAACCCTGAACACAGACGAGAAAACCTTGATCACGAAAAAGTGACAAAGCGGCTTTCAGCAGCAACAGCTTTATTCTGTCAGAACTGAATTCAACCTCTGATCCATGGTACAAAAGATGCGTATTCTCATCGTCGAAGACCTGTCCACTGATGCGGAACTGGCTGAGCGGGAGATATCCAAAGAGATCGGCCCCTGCAAATTCAGGCGGGTAGACACTCAAGAGGAGTACCTGCAAGCCCTGCAGGAGTTCAGGCCAGAGCTTATTGTTTCCGATTACCTCATGCCCTCCTTCGACGGCCTGAGCGCACTCAAGCTTGCCTTAGAGCATGTGCCGGAAGTGCCGTTTATCGTATTAACCGGCTCCATGAACGAAGAAACGGCGGTAGAATGTATGAAAGCCGGGGCCTGGGACTATGTGATCAAGGAACATGTCAAACGGCTTGCTCCGGCAGTAAGAAGCGCCCTGGAGCAAAAAGAGGTCAACCGTAAGCGCCGGGAGGCCGAGAAAAAGATCGAACATCTGAACAGGATCCTGCAGGCCATCCGCAATGTCAACCAGTTCATAGTCCGGGAAAAGGACAGCGGCAGGTTGATCCTGAAAGTGTGCGACTGTCTTGTCGAATCCCGCGGTTACATGAATGCATGGATCGTTCTGCTTCGGGACGTAGGCGGGGTTCTGGACTCTGCAGAATCCGGGTTGGGCAAGGATTTTCGATCCATGCGCGAGAAGCTGGAAAAGCGGGATTTTCCTCTTTGTGTGCAAAAGGGGTTGGCGCGGTCAGGGGTTCTGGCCATGGAAGGCACTGCTTCCAACTGCTCCGGCTGTCCTCTGAAGACTCGGAATTCCGGCTTGGCCTGCCTCACGGTCCGGCTGGAGCACGGGGGCAGAATCTTTGGGTTGGCAACGGTCTCTGTACCTGCTTTTCTGGCAGCAGACGAAGAGGAACGATATTTGCTCCAAGAGGTTGCCGATGACATTGGCTTTGCTCTCTATGACATAGAACTGCAGGAGCTTCACAAAAAGGATGAAAATGCGCTTCAAGAGAGCGAACGTAAGTTTCGTCTTGTGGTGGAAAACGCCAATGAAGGCATTTTTGTCCTGCAAGACGGGGTCTACAAATATGTCAACGAGTATGGCCTCCGACTCTTCGCACGTACCAGGGAGGAACTTGTCGGAGCCCCAATTCTGCAGAACGTGCACCCGGAAGACCGGGACCTGATTAAGGACCGGATCGAGGCCCGTATGGACGGAAAACCGGTCGCTGACATCATTGAACACAGGATCATCGATGCACATAAAACCGAGAAATGGGTCGAGACCAGAGGAGTGCTGTCAACCTGGGAAGGACGCACAGCCAACATCGGGTTTGCCACCGAGATCACAAAGCGCAAACTGGCCGAAAAGGAACTCGACAAAAGCCGGACAATTCTCGCCGAAGCCGAAAAAGTGGCCGGACTCGGGGGTTGGGAGTGGGATGTCCTGAACGACACCTGGACCATGTCCGACAACTGGCTCCGCATCCACGGCTGTTCGAATTCTAGGTTCACGACTTCCGAACTACTGCCGATCATACATCCACAAGACAGGGAAAAGGTCCACCAGACACTGACCAGAGCCGCTCAGACAGGCAAACCGTATGACGTCATACACCGTATCGTGCGCCAGAATACAGGGGAGGTTAGGGTCATCCGTGCCTACGGCGAGACCAGGCTGGACACCTCTGGCATGGTCAAGAAGATGTTTGGAGCCGATCAGGACATCACGGCCCAGGTGCAGGCCAAAGAGGCCTTGCAGGAAAGCGAGTCCAGATACCATGAACTCTTTGACAGCATACGCGATGCGATCCTGGTGGCGGACACCGACAGAAACATTGTCGACTGCAACACAGCCTTTGCCGAACTGTTCGGATACACCTGCGATGAAATCAAGAGCCTGAAAACATACTCTGTGTATCATGATTTGGAAGAATACGAGAAGATGGGAGAAGAGATACGAAAAAATGCCGGCGTCCCGAAATTTATTTATACGATCAATTATGTAAAGAAATCAGGCGAGGTCTTCACCGGCGAGACCAATGTCTTTTTTCTCAAAAACAAAATGGGAGAAATCACGGGTTATATCGGATTGATACGTGACGTCACAGAGCGCATCAAAGCGGAAGAGGAGAGATCCAAGCTTGAAGTCAACCTGAGGCAGGCTCAGAAAATGGAGGCCATCGGCACCTTGGCCGGAGGCATTGCCCATGATTTCAACAATATACTGAGCAGTATTCTAGGCTTCACCGAGCTGGCTCTGTCTGAGACAGACAAAAGATCCACGGCCCATCAATTTCTCCAACAAGTGCTTGAGTCCGGGGAAAGAGCCACCAACCTGGTTCGCCAGATTTTAAACTTCAGCCGGCAAACGGAGGAAAAACCAAAGCCTCTGCAGATGGATCTTATCGTCAAGGAAGTCCTCAAACTGCTCCGAGCCTCCATCCCTTCGACCATCGCCATCAATGAATCCATTGCCAAGGACCTGCCCATTCTCATCGCCGATGCGACGAAGATTCATCAGGTGGTCATGAACCTCTGCACCAATGCGGTTCAGGCCATGGTGGACAGCGGTGGAACGCTCACCGTCAGTCTGGAGCAGACTTCTTTGGAGCTTCAAGAGAGGACCGCTTCTTCGGATCTCTTGCCAGGGCGTTATGTTCAGCTCTCGGTACGCGACACCGGCCCGGGCATCCCCCACGGGATCAAGGACTCGATTTTCGATCCCTACTTCACAACCAAGGCAAAGGGAGAGGGCACCGGCCTGGGCCTGGCCGTGGTCTACTCTATCGTGCAGGGGCTTGGCGGATTGATATCCGTCTCCAGCCAGCCGGGACAGGGAGCCTATTTTAAAGTGCTCCTGCCGGTTGCTGAACAGGATTTGAACGAAAAGCAGGCTGATCAAGCGACTGAGGCTGAGCGTACATTGCCCTCTGGCAGCGGACACATTCTGTTCGTGGATGATGAACCGCCCATTGTGGACTTCTGCAGGATCATGCTGGAAAATCTTGGATATTCGATGGAAACCCGCACCAGCGCCCTGGAGGCACTGGAGCTTTTCAGGGCTGATCCCGATCGGTTCGATCTGGTTATGACCGATCTGACCATGCCCCACATGACCGGGGACAAACTGGCCAGAGAAATACACAGCCAGCGGCCCAATCTTCCCATTGTCCTTTGTTCAGGGTTTTCGACAACCTTTTCCGACAAGCAGGCCGAAGCCATCGGTATTCGTGCCTTTATTCACAAACCCATCCGGAAGGACGAACTGGCGAAAGTGGTGGCGGGTGCCTTGAAAGAGTGAGAAAATCACGGAGAAATCCTGGTTGTCGACGGCGAGCCTAACGCCCGTGAATGTGCATCACGGGCTGCCCCGAGCCGGCTCTCTGGGAGTGAAAACAAGGAACCAAATGCAATTTTTTTATACCGCAAAAAGATCTGAACTTCAAACACACTTGGAAACCATGGTCAAAGTCAGCCGCCGTCATCGTCCTGCGGAAGCCTCTGCCTAATCATCCGGCGGCATCCAGAGATAGTGCCCGAAATCGATGCGCTCATCATCTAAAAACACGATCCCCTCGGCCTCCAGGAGGCTCTTCTGGAGTTCGTAGCCGCGGAACCGGGGCAGGGCGATCCGCCCCCCACGGTTCACGACCCGGTGCCAGGGCAAATCCTCACGGCTGGAACAGGCGTGGAGAATCCGGACGACCTGCCGTGCCGCCCTGCGGTTGCCGGCAGAGCGGGCCAGCAGGCCATAGGTGGTCACCCTGCCCCGGGGTATCATCTGAATGAATTTTTTGACCTGTATGCTGAATAAACTGGACATATTTTCCCGGCTCGACCGGGGCCGCCTTTCCAGCCCCGGCTCTTTCCTCGATGATTCTTACAACAATGGCGTAAAAATCTCCACACTCTGATCGATCCCTTTGACTCTTGCCGGCGGTAGGGGCCTGAGCCGGAGGTCTTCATCCAGTTGAAGCCCGGTGGCCCGGCTGAGGACGATCTGGGTGTCGTATTTCTTGCTCAGCTCCTGCAGCCTGGAAGCCAGATTGACCGTGTCCCCGACCAGGGCGTAGGACAGCCGGTTGGGGCTGCCGATATTGGCGGCCAGAGCTCTGCCGCTGTGGATCCCGATCCCGTGAAGAAGCGGCTGGTGCCCGCTCTGTTTCAGGGTCTCGTTGACGCCCTGCAGGCGCTTTTGCATGCTCAGGGCCGCTCGAACAGCCAGGCTGGCGTGGTCTTCTCTGGCCAGGGGCGCCCCGAAGACCGCCTCGATCTCGTCTCCGATATACTGCAAAACCAGGCCCTGATGGTCATGGATTATTTTTTCCATCTCGGTGAAATAGAAGTTGATAATCCTGACCAGTTCCCGCGGGGGAAGCGATTCCACCAGCCGGCTGAAGTCTCTGAGATCGGCAAAAAGGACGGTCACCTCCTTGCTCTCCCCGTCGAGGGGGATCTCTCCGGACAGGATCTCGTCGCGGACTTCCCCGCTGACATACTTGCCGAACGTCTCTTTGATGAAATCGAGTTCTTCCAGGCCCTGCGTCATTTCATTGATCACATCACCGCAATAGCCGATTTCGTCATTCGTGGTCACCTGAACCCTCTTTTCAAGGTCGCCGTGCTGCACACGCCTGAGGACGCGAATCATATCATACATGGGCTGGGAAAGATTCCGGCTGACGAGAATGGTCACACCGATGCCCAGTCCGATGAAAATCAAAATATCCCAGGTAACAGCCGAGCTTAGATGTTGAAAGGCCCTGGGATCCTGCTGGTCCGAAAAAGAGCTCAGGTGGAAAATATAGAGTATGGCCAGAAGCGGGAGGATATTGCAGGCGCAAAGCATGGCCGCCAAACGTGTGCTGATGCGGATACGAAGGGTCCCGGGCGTGTTGTACAGCCCCCCATGGGGAAAGAAATACGGGACCAGCCATTTTCGTTTGAGAAACTGCAGCACAAAAAAGGCCGCAATAATGGTCACCATGGCAGTGAACAGACTCCGCAGAATCACGCTGCGCACAGCTTCCAGGTCCAATCCGAACTGCAGAAAGGCCGTAGCATAGAACACCCCGGCCACCAGCCAGAAGCAGAGGTTCAAAGCAATCAAAAAAAACGGCTCGTTGAGAACCCTCCGTCTGACCAAGAGCCTCAGGTCCTGCGGTATGCTCTGCTGCTCTCTTTGCATATTCACGAAGCGCCGTATCGCCCTTTCATAGCGATAGGTCACGAAGGCCATTGCCGCCAGGGCTAACGGATCGAAAAACCAGGCGAGCTGCTGCAGAAGATCCCAGGCAACCGGGGAAAAACCGCTGAAGGGTCTCGTCAGAAAGTAGCTGACCAGGGCGATTCCGCCCACGTTTGCGGCAAGGTTGCCTGCGAGCATCATGTTTTTATACCAGGCCAGACTCTTTTTCATACCACGAATTTTACCCGTCATTGGCTCATACTTCAAACAGCCATTGCCTCATTTTTTTCGACCCTGCCGGATACCGAGTGAAACCGGACTGATTATGATCTCGAACCATGACCGGGATATCGTGAACACCGCTTATGAATCTCTGGGCATAGTGGATGGATACCTGGGTTTTTACCATGATCCGGATGAAGAGTGAAAAGACCTGGTTTGACTGTTCGTATCCCGCCTTTGAACCACGGCTCAATGCCTGTTGATGGGCACCCGGCCCGGATCTCCCACGATCGGCAGAATCAACAGGCGCGGCAGGGTCAGCTTCTTCGAATCCCTGTACCAGGACAGGCCGATGGTCATATCTCTGTGCCCCTTGGCCGGCTGATCCTTATAAGTGGCCAGGAGCCGATCCCACCAGGGCAGGTTGAATCCGTAATTGCTGTTTGTTTCCCTGATGATCACCGAGTGATGAACCCTGTGCATGTCCGGAGTAACCACCATCCATCTGAGCACCCGGTCGATCTTCTTTGGTATGTTAAGGTTGCTGTGGTTGAACATGGAAGTACCGTTCAAGGCCACCTCGAAGATGAGAACAGCCAGCGGCGGCGCACCGAGTGCAGCCACTACCGACATCTTGATAACCAGGGAGATCAGGATTTCGCCTGGGTGAAACCGCACTCCGGTGGTCAGATCGAAATCCAGATCGGCGTGATGGACCATATGCAGCCGCCAGAGGGTGGGGATCGCGTGGAAGAGGACGTGCTGGATATAGACCGCGAAGTCAAGCATGACCACACCGACCACGACCTTCAGCCAGTAGGGAACCCCTGGATGGCTGAGCAATCCCCAGTTCTGTTCCGTCACGTAAACAGCCAGCCCTATGGGCAGGATGGGGAAAACCAGGGCCACGGCCAGAGGATTCAGGGCGAGCATACCCAGATTGGGGAACCAGCGTATCCGCCTGGACATCGACCGCCATCTTCTGGGGGCAAGGGACTCGGCCAGGGCCAGCCCGGTGAAAAGGACGAGAAAGGCGCCGAAACGAATGAGCATCACATGTTCCATCCCCGGATATCCTCCATGACACATAAGCTGATATAGGTTATTGAACGTATGCTTAATTTTCAATAAGAATTTAAAATAATTTTATTTATATGAAAATTGGACATTTTTCAGGCTTAGGGGTAGAAGAAGACTGCTGCTTTATTTTTGTTGAATTTTAAACTTTTGTCATTCGAAAACAGGTCTGGTCTCGGTTTTCCAGCCGGACATGAACCCCTGTTTATCATTTTCGACAATTGAGCCCCGGTTTATAACGGCCATACCCAGTCTTTCCTATGCCTGAAGCAACACTTGCCGGTCCCCTCCTTCTGCAGGCCCTTCTTGCCGACGAGTTCGAGATCCTTCAGGACAGGGACCAGGACGGCTTTGCCGATCACATCCACCTGGTTTTCCATTACTCGCCTGAATTCAATGATCCACAAGGCTGGGCCGAACTGCTCAACCTGAATGCGGTTCTCGCCTTTCAGAGCCTGAGCCTGGACCAGCCTTTGCTCAGGCCGCAGGGTTCGCTTGAACCAGAGGACCGTCCCCTCCTGGAGGTCCTGGGCAAAAACGGCCAAACCAGGCACCTTGCCGAACTCCTGCGCAGGGAGCCAGGCCGGATGCAGCTGCAGGGGACCTCGCCCCGGGCCGTGGCCGAACTGCTTCGTCTCCTGCGCCGTCCTCTTTCCCTGGCCTCAGGGCTTGTTCCTTCCTGGCAGCGGGTCTGTCTGAGCGATCAGGAGACAGACACCTTCAACATCCTTGACCATGCAGGCCGGCCGCTGGCAAGAATCGCCAGGACCCTGGCCGGCGAAGTCTATTCTGAACCCGGCCCAACCGCAACCACCTCCGAAATTGTCGACCTCCTCGAACCCGGCCCGGCCATGTTCGAACCCGGTTCCCCGGAATCCAGGCAATCGACCCTGAACCTTGCGGTTGACCTGGATTCAGACCGGATTTCAGCGGAGCTTGGAGCTGCTTTGAACGATTTCATTCTGAGCTGCGTCATGCAGGCCACCCGGATCCGCCTGCCCATCGCCTCCACCCGCAGGCCGCCTGGTTCAGGTCTGCTGCTTCGGGTCAGGGAAGACCGCCAGGACCCTTCAGGCTGGCCCCTGAGACTGGACCAAGACCAGAAAACAGGCCGATCCCTGATCCTGGCCCGGGGCAGAAGCCAGGCAATCGCTCCGGCCTTGTCGAGCTGGACCCGGCTGACCCTGCAGGGACCGGGCGGCCTGCAATCTTCGCCCGGGAGAGAGATCCGGGAGACCCGGGACATTCTGCTGGGCCGGGGTCGCCGGGGGTCTTGGGCCCATTGTCTGACCGCGGCCCTTCTCAAGGGGCGGCCCCTGCCTCCGGCCGCTGCTTCCGAGCTCTCCTGGCTGAAAAAGACCTTGAGCCGGCTGGACCTTGCAGACAGGGAGCCGGAGAGCCTCGCTCCCGTGGTCAGGGAATACATCTGGCCCAAGGAGACGGATGTCATCCGGGACCTGATCAGAGACCTACCCCCGGGACAGGGCGATCTCCAGGGTCTCGTCCTGATCAGCAAGCCTCTTGCGCTGCGCCGCTCCCTGCAGGCCGAACTCGCGGGCATCCTCCGGGAAAAGGGCTACTCCCCGAATCTGGAGGTCCTCAACGCTTACAAGGCCGGTCTGTCCTGGCTCCTGGAGACGGTCTGGCCTGCCCTTCGCTCCGGCCCGCCTCTCGAGGACATCGAGCTGGCCTATCAGCCCTTTCAGCCTGGGCAGGGGTCTCTGGAGATGACCAGCCGCTGGCTGCAGGAGATATTCCCCGGCCCTGACCTCCTGGCCGAAGAACTGGGCTGGGATCCGGAGGCGGTTTCCCTGGTGGAAAACCAGGACCAGTCCGCGGTCTACAGGCTGCGGACCCGGGATGTCCAGGGACGGGTCAGGCAGTGGGAGTTCAGTCCCAGGTGGCGGGTCAGGCCGTATTTATCCACCAACCCCGAGGCTGGACTGGTCCACCCCTGCTGCGCCGGAGCGAGGCTCTGCCAGGGCGGCCGAACGCTCCTGGACCTGGACCTGCCCACGGATCGCGATCGCTTCTGGGAACGGTTCCAGCACGAGTGGCTGCCCCTTTTGGACAGGCAGATGCGTTCACGTCTGCAGAGACTCCCCCTGGACAAGACAGCTGCCCCGTTCTGGGAAGAAATAAGGATCACGGTCTGCATCCAGGAAACCGACCTCCGGCTCGGCCTGGACGAGGAGCGGGTCTGTCCCCTGGAAGCCCTGCATGAAGACCTCTATTTCGTGCTCCTGGCCTTTTTTCAGGATTTTGCCGGGCAACACGGCCTGCCGGAGTACCTGCACCTCGGCCGAATCCATCCCCGGGTCCGGACAGAGGGGGGCGGGCATCAGCCCTGGGCCGAGTTCAAGGCAAGTCCCATGTCCTGGTTCACCGAAAACCCGGAGACCGTTTCCGGGCCTTGCCCGGTGACCGGCTTAAGCGTTGGAGACGGCCGGGAGGAGATCCGTTTCAGCTGCGGCGCCCCGCAAAAAGAACTGGAAGTCCTCTGCAGCCTGGCCCGGTCCTGGGGCCATGATCTGCTGCAGAGCGGAGAAGAAGTGCAGCTCAGGTTAGGCTGCGCCTCTGCGCCCCTGCCCTCCGGCCGGACCGAGAGGACCTCTTTGCTTCCCCCTTTGCCCGAAGACCGTTATCTGCAAGCCGGCGAGATCGCTTCCTGGATTGCGGACCTGGGCAGAGAAGCTGTGGTTAA